>DYIZ01000034.1 GCA_020723385.1 Candidatus Aquidulcis sp. | reverse complement strand
CAACAGTGAGCGGGGAACCAGGTTCAGCACCTACGCCTACAAAGCGATTATACGGTATGTTTGGGCCGCCGTCAGGGATCATCTGCGGCGACAGGGTAAGCAAGTTGGCTTGCCGCTCTTGAAACTGTATGCGTATGAAGCAGGGGGTGATCCTGCGCAGCAGCAGGAGTGGGCGGATGTCTGTTGCAGCCTGCTGGAGTTGGTCAACCGCCTGCCGCGGCAGCAGGCGGAGGTGATCGGGCTGCGTTATGGATTAGAGGGGGGCATTGCCCAAACGCAGGCAGAGATAGGCGTTCGGATGGGGGTAAGCCGACAAAGGGTTGGGCAAGTGGAAACTCAGGCGATGACCTGGTTGCGACAACCGGCGCACAGCCAGGAACTGCGCAGTTTATTGGCTCGCCACAACCAAGCGCAGTACGAACTGGCCGATCGCCTGGCACAGGCCTGGCTGCGGCGGCGAGGCGGGCGAAGTGGACGTAGCTAAACTTTCCTCTGAGCAAACCCGCGCCCAAGATGGGCTGTTTGTCAGCCAGTGCAACCTGTTGGGGCTACAGAAAAGTTTGCCCTTGAAGTGGCCCACACCCGCCGAGATGCCTGCTTCGCCCAAGAAACGCTACCGCTCTGAATATGTTTACGCCTGGCAGGCGGCTCTGGCCGATCCTGAACAGATTATGATCTGGAAAGATTTACCGGAGTTTGATCTGCTGCTACGCCTGGTGGATTTCAGTGGTCTGCGACCCGTTCTGGCGCATCTTCTTGGATGGAAAACGGGCCGCGGCTGGGAGCCGTTTGATCCGGTTTCTTTTTTTCTGTTGGTGAGTTGGCAAATTGCCCATCGCTGGACACGCAGTCAAATGCTCAAAAATCTGACGGATGAGCGTTATTGCGACTATGCTGCTTATTTTGGCTTCCGCCGCGGGGTCTATCCCACTGAAGGGGGTGTGCGCTACTTTCTGACCACCCTGGGGCAGAATTCTGACGCTGAAGGCCAGACCGTGACGGTTGAGCAAGGGGAAACCCTGATCCAGGTGGCTGTGCAGAAGTTGAACCTGCTGTTGGTGCAAGCCGTGGGGATCATGCGCCAAATGCCTGTGCTCAGTCCTACCGTTTGGGAACAAGCGCTGTTGTGCCCGGACGGTCAGATCCATGATGCCGCTTCCAATCTGCGCTGCATCTCGGTTACCGAAAGCTGTTATCAGCCGGTGACGCCGGATCATCCTCGGCTGTGTCCGGCCAAAGCGAAAGAGCGCAAAGGTTGCGAGTGTAATGATCGGGCCTGCGCTCGGGTTTGTCAGCATGCAACCCCACGCGACCAGGCCGCCCGCTATATCGTTTACACTGGCTCCAATCAACCTTCAGGTAATCCCAATGCCTCAACACGCTCAGAAGCAAAGGATCATGAAGGTGGGAAAGCTCGTTATGGTTACCGCAGCTTGCCTTTGCGCCTGGCCGACCCACAGCGTCGCTTCAGCGTGACTTTGTTCGATGATGTTCAGCCAGCCAATGGGCATGAAGATGTGCCCAGTGCCGCCTTGCTCTTGCAACTCAAACTCCATTACCCTGATTTGCAGGTGGAGGCTGTGGCTGGAGATGCCGGGTTTGGCTATGAGGCCTTCCTCCACACTGTGTATGCCAAGCTACATGCCCGCCGTGTCGTCGACCGCCGTCGCCATCAGACCGATCAAGACAAAGACCAATGGATCATTCGAGGCTACGATGACTGCGGATGCCCTGTTTGCCAATATGGCTATGGCCTGAACTCTTACGGCTTTGATCGTGAACGTCAACGCCACAAGTGGTGCTGTGACAAAGCCTGTTTGCATGGAAAGAACCCTCGCATCCAACTCCCCTTGGTTTCCTACCCCCCACCCGACTGCCCCTACCAAGCGCATGAGCACCTGCATGGCCGAGTCATCAGCGTCGGCGAACGCTTCGCCGACGCTTCTATCCGCCTTGTCCGCGATATCCCCTTCGGCAGCCCTACCTGGAAGGCTCTCTACCACCGCACCCGCAATGCCGTCGAAGGTCGCAATGCTACCTTCGAAGATTGGGGCTTCAAACGTATGCCCGTCTTTGGTTTGCTCCGCTCCAAAGCCTTGATCTTCTTGGCGGATGTCTTGGACACGCTGACCACCCTGGCTCGCCTCGTACGTGAAGCCACCCTGGCTTGCCAGCTCACCTGAAGACACGCTTCGGCTTACCCATTCCATCAGCTTGGTAGCCTGCCACCACTCCCAAGCACTCTTCAGCGCGCCTGAACACCCGATCAGCCCCCCGTTTTCATCCCATCCATCCGTCTTGGCTTCACTCGGAGAACGTTTTCTCTCCCCGTTCCCAGCTCCGCTGCCTGGAACTCCTCGTTCTGCTTCGTTCTAGACGCATCAGCCGGGTACCTCAAACTTCGTCAACCCCATTTTGGCCCGGATTTCCTGCGTTTTCCTCCTCTTCTGCTTCGAAATCCCCGCCAACTCCATATCAATTTTCCCCCTGTTCTTCCTTGAGCAAGGATTTAGCATAGCGCAATATCTCTTCCCTCCATTCGATAGTTGACTCCTCTGCAAAAAGGGTATGCTGCCTTCGAAAGTGGGGCATTTCTGGCAAAACCACCCACTTTTCATGTGCAAAATCATGGCAAAAGGCTGTTCTTGATAGCAAAGTGGGACGCCAGCGCAGTGGATTTTTCCAAAACGACCCTTTTGCAGTAGAGTCATAGTTGCATTATCGAATAAAGAATCTAACTCTGCCATATCTTTCTTTTCCTCTTCGGAGCGGCCAAAAGGAAGGCCAAGAAGGTGGGCGATAAACAAGAAAATTCTGGATAATTTTTGTATCATTCATCACCTCGATTTATTTGCTACCAGATCGGAAAATTATGACCCATGCACGACGCTCGGACACCTCATCCACCACCTGATGACGAACTTCCACCCCACAGGTTAGCAAGCGCATTGGATGACCGGTTGATCGAGTCATCGGCCGCCACCCTCCCCCACTCTGGTTCGGGCAGGCTGCCAAAAGAGCGCCAGTTCCCTAATACCACCGCCACATCCTCTGGTAGATTGACGAACGCCCCTGCCACAGTGCGCACCACCCACGGCAGCGACAACATCACGAACACCAATCTCACTGGAAAGCGCCGTGCATACACCAGCCCCCGGTTGATCCGCTCCACCATCCGCCTGCGCAGCTCGTCGCCGCCCAGGTGCCCGCTCTCCACTTCCAACCAGAAGAGCGTTTCGTAGCGATGTTCTTTATCGCCGCCATCCAGCCTCCCCCAGGCCAGGCTGTCCGGCGCAGAGTGATGGAGCGATAATTCGCTCCACCCCGCCCACACGTCCGCCTGCGGCCACGCCTTTCGCAGCCAGGCCGGCCACAATCGCACTGTGCGCCGGTGACGGCCGGCATTGTTGAAGCTGCCCTTCTGGCTGGGTTTGAACACGGCGCTTCGTTCCTTGCGGGAGGGGAACCATTCCCCCGGCGGCACACCCCAGCTGCGCAAGGCCGCCGATAGGCCAGACCGCCCAACCTGCCAGCCCACCTCCTCCGGCTTTGCCGGTTTCTCACCGGCAATCACCAGGGGAAGCTTGACCGGCCCTACCAAGCCGCGTTCATCGAGACTGGCCAGCGCCTGGCGCACTGTCGGCAGGCTGAGGAACGCCTGGGAAGCGATCTCGATGGTTGCTGCTGATCCCAACCGCGCCGCTGCCCGCAGGCAGCGCAGCTCGCTCTGAGACAGGCTGCTCTCAGGCCAATCCGCTTGCGGGGGAGCTTGTACCGGTACGCGATCCATGTACGGCCAGTAGGAGAAATCGCCGATTTCAGGCAGGCAGCCATCCACCGTCACCGCCACCGGCACAGAAGTCCCCGACAGAGCGCGGCGTACCTCGTGGATGAACCACTCCCCTGGCGGCGACGACACCGGTACCCACAAAGAAGAAATTCCGCGCCGCAGCCGCGCCAGGCGTGACAGCATCCCCTTGACCACCTGGGCGTAATCTGCCGGCGGCAGTCCGCCGGTGGCCGAGATGGGGAAGATGAACGTATCGCTCCAGCCCCGGCCAAGGTCGAGGCTCTGCCAACCAGGAAAGATCAGATCACTTACCCGAACGCTCATTCCTCGCTGCATCCCACGATAATAAATTCGGCATCACCGAAGAACAGCTCCGGGTTGAGCCAAACATCCCCCGCCCCATTCTGCCCGCGCTGCCTGACGCCGTAGTGTAGGTGCGGCCCGGTCGAGTTGCCCGTGTCGCCGGACAACCCCACCTGGTCGCCAAACTCCACAATGTCGCCCGGAGACACATCTATCTCGCTCAAGTGCGCCAACCAGATCTGGTAACCGTTATTCTCGATGATGACCAGATTTCCCCATGCGCCGTCCGCCCAGGTATCTTCCCCCGCCCAGATCACCTTGCCGGTCATCGTGGTGTAGACCGGCGTCCCCTCGCCAACGGGAAAGTCCACTCCCACGTGGTCAGAATAGTTCGGATCCTGGAAAGTGCAGCCGTACTGCGGAATACCTGCCAGCGGGAGGCCCTCAGGCGGGTTGGTGTCCAGCGTGTCGGTGTACCCCAGCCAACCCGGACTCACCCCCGCCGTCATCGAGATACCGCTGCCGAGGTCGCCGGCGTACAGCGGCTGGGGTGTTCCCATGATCCACGCGTCCACATTTCCCTGCGCCCAAACCGGCAGGGCTTCCTTCGCCGCTTCCACCATCATCATAAACATGATGACGAAGGCGAAAGCCAGCCCCAGGGGCACGATGAACGCACAACCGAAGGCGCTTCCAACGGTCTTGCCCACGTTATTCAATCCTTCCCATGCGATCCAGCCGGATTTCGCCCTCGCGCACGCCGCCGCGCCGCCCTTGCAGCCCAACCGACGATTCGATGGACAAGCCCTTGCGGATCATGTTCATCGAGAGCGCATAAGACACACCCGACCCCAAAAGCACCGGCAGCGCCAGGAGTGGGTTACTGGCATACGCGCGCCCGAAATTGGGATCGAGCGTCGAATACAGTACCATCACCCCAGGCGGGAAGAGGGCAAGAAAGCGCGCCTGCCACTCGACCCCTTTGGCGGCCGCGCGGGCGCGGGAGAGCACTTCCACCACATCGCTCATCGTCGTCCTCAGCGTGGACACCAGAGGCCCAACCGCAATCCGGCTCTCGAATGAAGCCAGGAGCGCCGTACCCACCACATCCACGGCCGGGTTGTCCCACATCATCGTCCACTCGCGTACCGTCTTAGCCGCTTCCTCAGGCCTGGCCGTGCGCAGCCGCACTACCAGGTCGCTGAATACCATCTCGCCGTCCGGCCCGATGGATTTTGCGGCTTCTTCGATGGAGTCATTGAGGGCGCGGCCCTGTTCCAGCAGCGTTTCGATCAGCCCCAACCCGCGCAGAATATCCTTCGCCTGGCGCAGCCGGAACTCCTGCCGCCGCTGGGACAGCCCGCCCAGGTACAACAACCCACCGCCGGTGGCAAACAGGATGGCCGTTACCAGGCTGCCCAGAAAGAGACCGGCGGCAAACCCACCCCCGGCCCAGGCAATCGCGCCGATCAGCATTTGATTGAACGTGAAACCGGTCCCGGTTTGCAAGGCGAACTTCTCGGGGTCGAAGCCGCTCTTGGGCACAGCCAGCCCCAGGGCGCGCGCCATGCCCGCTTCGCCGGATGTGCGCCGCCAGCCAATCATGATCGGGATCGAAGCAACCGCCAGTGCGCCGATGATGGCTATGATCGTATTCATAATGAGCCTCCTGTCTTTTTATGCTGGCACTCCTCTGCAAATCCAGGGCAGAGATCGCCGAAACTCATCTGTCGGTGTTGGCCGCCGATTCTGCCGGCCAGGGCAGACCAACCTGCCGGGGTGATTTGGTTTAGCGCCTGCCTGGCAATGGTGATGATCTCACGATGAAATGCCCGCACGAAAGGCCGGTTCGGGCTGTCCAGGCCGTAGCTGGCAATCTGCTGCAAGGCGTCCAGCAGGATGCGCTCGTTACGCGTCATCGCCTTCTAACGCCTGAACTGCTCGACGAACAGAACCATTTCCTGCGTCCCGCCCGTCGCCAGCCAGAAGACAAAATATGCCCCGACAACGATCAGGAAGAAGGTCATGAGCCGGTATACCCCGACCCCTTCGACGGTCAAGGTCAGCGGGAAGGGGTCTTTGGCTGCCGGGAAGGGCAGCGTCCCCTGAACTGGTTCAGCCGTGGGCGTCTCCGCTTCCGGTGCAGGCGCCAGGGCCGCAGCCAGTTCAGCGGTCGAGATGACCTTGGTCGTTGTCTTGCGTACAGGCGGCGTGGTGACCGGTTTCGGCGTGCGCTGGTAGGTGAACTTACGGGCGCTGAGCGCAAAGCGAATACGGCGTTTCAGCCACTCTTCCAGCGGGATACGGTCCGGCCCCATGCGCACAAGCGCCAGGGCCATAAATATCGCCAGGATCACGAACCCTGCCGCGATCTTGCCGACGAAGGGCAGCGGCAGGAGCAGGCACAGCACTGCCAGCAGCGCCCCGGCCCCCAGGATGGTGATGTCACGGTTATCGAACATGGCGGCTCAGGGAATGGGCGTAGCCGAGAGCATGCCTTGGAAGGGCGGCGCGGGCTGCACTTCGTAGAGTATGTTCGCCAGTTGCGGCAGGAGCAGGAATGCTATCAGCACCATGACCACCAGCCCGACCGCGCCCAGGATAGCCGTGGAGGCCATCTTCTGCCCGCCCATCGAAGCGCCGGCTGCCCCGTGCAAGATGTAATACAGCGCACCCAGCAAAGCGATGATGATGAGCAACCCGGCCAGGAATGTCCAGGCGCTGCTGGCGATTTCTAACAGTTTTTCCATGATTGGGTCGAACATAGAATCCTCCTTCGTTTGGTTATGAACAGACTCCAAGAAAATGCATGGCTACCGGGCCGGCCACGCCGACCAGCGCCATGCCGATCACCGCTTCACCTGCTTCCAGGAGCACTCCTGAGAGCGAGGCGCTGCCGCCCACTGAGGCCATGGCGACCGAGACGAAAACCGCTTTGATGATGCGGATAGCAGCGAGCGCCCCGATCAATCCGGCCGCCATGCTCCCCAACTCGACCACCGCCGCCGACTGGCCCGGCAATCCCCCTGGCAGCGCCCCGCCGCAGCCCCAGTTGATGGCGGTGCTCGCCGCCCGCACGATCACTGGGACACCCAGGAAGCCAAATAGAGCCACTCCCATGATGCCGGTTATCGCGCCCAGCGATTCTTGCATCCAGTGCCTGGACCCGACCACGCTGCTTGCCGCAGCGCGCAAAACCTGAGCAAGCAGCGCCAGCACAGCGAAGATCATCACCGCAGCAGCCAGCGCCACCCACGCCTGGCGCATGAATTCCAGAATGATGTTTCCGGCCCCGGTCATACCTGACCTCCTGTGATGTCGTGCTGGTAGTGAGCGGCCTCGTCTTCAAGCGCGGGATAGAAACGCTCACCCCAAAAGGCCAGCTGCCAGGCGCGTGCTCGCCCGGTGCGGTCTTTGAGCGTTCGAACTCCCAGTGCGACGCAGCCACAGGGTGCAACCAGCCCGGCGCGGCTCACCAGGAGCACCCGATCGGCTTCGTAGGGCACACGCTCGTCGCCCAGGAGGGCGGCCAGATCGGGATCGTCCAATGAGAACGTCTCAGCCCTCAAAGCCGCTGCCGCGATCAACGCCCAACCGTGCTTGCGGGCCAGCGCGCGCAGCATGGACGCCGCTTCACCAGCGCGTTTGTCTTCGGGGAGCATCCCCGTCAGTCCCACTACCGGGATGCGGCTCAGGTAGTCCATGGCGACCACCGCCGGGCCGTGAACGGGAAAACCGTAGTCTTGCACCAGGATTTCTTCGACGGCGCGCACGGTGTGTTCCTGGTCGGAGAGGGCTTCCAGGGCCGCTTCGCTGCTGCGCGCCAGGCTTCTCTCGACATCCATCGGTTCAGCTTCGGTGTGCGGGCCGCCCACGGCTGCTTCTGCCTGGAGTCTCAGGCGGAACTTCAGTTCCTCGGGGGTATGCTCGTAGCAGCCCAGGGCCGAGGGCACACCTGCCGCAGCCGCCTCCGCAACGATGCGCAGGAGCCAGCTCGTCTTGCCAACCCCCGGCGCAGCTGCCATCAGCGTCAAGCCGCCCGGCCAGAAGGGCAGTCCGGCGAAGGTTCCGAAGAAGCGATAGGGATCGGGGGTTCCGAGTGTTCCTGAGCGTGGCATAGGCAGGTGAGTGAACGAAAATGATTGGGTTGTGAATATCTAAAACCATCTTACCAAGTTTCAAAGGGGGGTATCCCCCGCGCGTCCTTTAGCAAGGTTCGACTCTCTTGTTTGAACCAATGACACATGTGATAGACAAGGCTTATAAGGCGAAAAAAACAAGGTGGTCAACCCGATAATGTTATTGGAGATGCAAAATGAAACATGTTCCTTTTTCAAGATTGAGCTTATGGTAGGAACCAAATGGCTTGTATCCCGCACGCGTCCTTTAAGCGAAGCCCGGCCGCCTTATTTGAACCATAAAATGCAAACTACACTTGTTCGTGGAACAAACCTTGTACCTTTAACCGTCATGGATTAGAATCTGTATCGGTATGGGGTAATTCCCAAAGGGCAGGTTCATTGAACTGACTATTTTGCTGATAACGAAATTATCAACGCTTGCGCAAGGGTTGTTTTCGGCGCAGGGTTTTATCTTGCCCCGAAACATACTCGATAGTTACCAGTATTGGGTGGAAGATTGGATTCAAGGAATGTGGGGCGTTTTTCCTTAATGGTAGGTCTCTCGTTTTTGTATTGACAATTGACGTTGCTGCCGATCATTGACAACGAAGATTATTCAGGTTTCATGCGCCTGATTCCCAATTACTTTTGGGGCGCTGAAGAGCCTGCTTTTGCTATTAACTGTCATCCATCAAGCACAATCGATCCTGGAGGGCTACCTTGTACACTCATCGCATTTCACCAACGCACCTTCGTTCTGCATTCCGATACTTTTCTGAAAAGGCAATCAATGTAGTAGTCATTTTGGTCATGCTCATGCCGAACCTGGGAGGTTCTACCTCGACAGCCAGTGCGGCCGAACAAGCCAGCGCTGTGGAAGCAGGCAGCGTTTCACAGCTGGATGCGGTGGTGGAGCCGGCGTCGGCTGATGTCATTCTCTCGACGGAGCTGCATCAGCAGACATTCCTCGATCCCACGACCCTGGTCTCGGTGGCAACCGGCGGCGAGCAGGCCAACCATTGGTCGAGCGCGCCGGTGGTATCGGCGTATGCAGATTTTGTGGCCTTCACATCCAATGCCAGTAACCTGGCGCTTGGCGATGGCTATGACGATGACGTTTTTGTCCGCAGCCTCGTGATCAGTGAAACTGTCATCATTTCAGACAGCACATCTGGCGAGGCGGATATAACTCCCGATGGACGGTTCGTGGCATTTGTTTCGGGCGACAACGTGTACGTGAAGGATTTACCGAATGGGGAAATCACCCTGGTGTCAGTTCCCCTGGGCGGGCAAGGCACAGCCAACGGGGCATCACACAATCCTTCGATCTCATCCAGCGGGCGCTATATTGCCTTCGAATCGGCAGCTGATAACCTGGTCAGCGGGGATACCAACGAATACGATGATATTTTCGTTTATGACCGATCAACCGGCGAAATGAACCTGGTTTCCGTCTCGACTGAAGGAACTCAAGGGAACATGGTTTCTGCTGCTCCGGCAATTTCGTCCAGCGGGCGCTACGTTGTCTTCGAATCCGAGGCCAACACCCTGGTGAGCGGGGATACTAACGATAATACCGACATCTTCGTTCACGATCTGCTGACGGGAGAGACCACCCGTGTCTCGGTTGCCAACGATGGCTCGCAGGCTGACGACTATTCTGGCGGGGCAGACATTTCTGCCGATGGGCGCTACATAGCCTTCGTCTCGTTGGCCAGCAACCTGGTCATCAGCGACACCAATAACGTTGCAGATGCCTTTGTTCGTGACCAGGTTCTCGGAACTACCACCCGGGTATCTATCTCATCAGACGGTATCGAAGCTGGCGCGGAAATAGATGGAGCGCCATCCATTTCCGCTAACGGGCGCTTCGTTGTCTTCGCCAGCGAAGCCGACAACCTGGTTCCTGACGACACCAACGGCTTCGAGGATATTTTCGTTTATGATTTGCTTTTGGAAACAACCACTCGTGTTTCTCTGGCGGCTAACGGGGCTGAAGCTGAAGATTATTCCTCGATCCCAGTAATCTCCTCGGATGGGCGGTATGTGGTGTTCCAATCGGCAGCCAGCAACCTGGTTATGAATGATATCAATGGTTATACCGATATCTTTGTGCGCGATCGCGGCGAAGGCGAAGCCCCTGCGCCGAACGATGATCTCGACGCGGCAATTTCCATCGAGACTATCCCCTTTTCGAGCACAGTATCTACCTTCGATGCGACCACAGCAGCCGATGATCCCGCCATCAATTGTGGAGCACCCGACCCGACAGAACAATCCCACTCGGCCTGGTACCGCTTCCAAGTTGGAAGCAGCCAGATGGTGCGAATTAGCACTTACGGCAGCAACTATGACACCGTGCTGGCTATATTCACCGGCGAGCGTGGCGAGTTGGTTCAAACTGCTTGCGCCGATAACGGGCTGGGCGAGCAATCGTCAATCATCCTGGCTGCCGAGGCAGGGACGACCTATTGGATCGAGGCAGTACAATATGGAGATGGCGGCGGCGGTGAACTGCGCCTATCAGTCAGCCAGGCGATCGGGGGCTTACGCGGCGAGTATTTTGCGAACCCCACCCTGGAAGCACCCGTTAGCTCGACGAACGATTATCAGGTAGTGGACTTCGATTGGCAGGGCCGCAGTCCACTGCCCGGCGAGTTGGGTATTGATTTCTTCTCGGCGCGCTGGACAGGGCAGATGGAGGCCGAATACAATGAAACGTATACACTCTACACGCTTTCCAATGACGGTGTGCGGCTGTGGCTAGACGATCAGTTGCTGATAGACGATTGGAATATACATGAATCTACCTGGAACAGCGCCACAATTGATTTGGAAGCCGGGCAGAAGTATGATCTGCGCCTGGAATATTTTGACGATGAGGGGGATGCGGTTATCCGGTTGGAGTGGGACTCGCCCTCGACACCCCGGCAGGTGATTCCCGAAATTCGTTTGAGCTACCCTGATCTGAGCGGTTCGACGATTGAGGTGGATCCAGCCTCACTAGCTGCAGATGGGGTGGCAAACGCCGCCGTAACCGTTCGGCTTGCGGATGGGCTGGGTACGCCGATTTCCGGCCGCCCGGTATCAATCCAGGTGAGCGGAAGCCAGAATATTGTCAACGGTATACCTGTGGGAGATGATGAGTGGGTATCTCTTAACCGAACTGCGCCTGACGGCTCAACGACCGCCACTTTATCTTCCATTCTGGCTGAAACAAAACAAATCATTGTGCAATCCGGCCAATATTTAGTGGATGCCACTGTGGCTGTCACATTCACGAATCCAACCATTGCCGGCTTGCATGGAGAATACTTCAATAATCGGTTTCTCACACCATCCGCGGAGTTGATTCGCTACGACTCCACCGTCAATTTCAATTGGGGTCAATATACACCGGCGCCCGAGATTACCTCACCTAATTTCTCGACACGCTGGAGCGGGCGGCTGGAAGCGCCAGCCAGTGAGCTATATACCTTTTACCTGACTTATGATGATGGCATTCGTTTCTGGATCGATGGACAGTTGCTGATTGACGATTGGAATATCAATCCGGTTCAGTATGATGAATCCATCGCCTACTACGTTCCAAAGACGGCCACCGCGAGCATATCATTGGAAGGCGGAAGGAAATACGATATACGATTGGAATATTTCGAATACGACGATCCGATCATCACACGCAAATCTGCCCGGGTATCTCTCGAGTGGGAGTCTGCTTCTATCTCCAAGGTTGTGATTCCGGTCGAATATCTGAGCTACCTGGATGTGGGCGGGTCAACAGTCGAAGCCGCACCGCTATCTCTCAGCGCGAATGGCGTCATGTCTGCCACAATAATGGTGAGCGCTGCAAATTCGAGCGGCATGCCAATTGTGAACGCTCCTGTCTACATACAAGTGAGTGGTGCAGGCAATTTGATTGGGGGCGAGCCTGTTACAGATGAAAGGAGTCTTTATATTGGCAATACCGGCAGTGACGGAATAGTGACTGCTGGCCTGGCATCTACCATTTCCGGCTCCAAGACCGTGCGCGCTTACGTGGATGGCATGGCAGTTTCTGATTCGATTACCGTGACGTTTAACCCTGTTGTTGCCAACCAATTGTTGATCTTACGCGCTGGCGAAACTGCCACGCCCGGCTCCACTCCCGGCAAAACCGGCACTCCAGAAGAAGTGTTCATTGACGAGCCGGCCAGTTTTACGATCCAGGCTGTTGATGACAATTGGAATATTGATACCAGTTTTACCGGGACCGTGAACATTACCAGCACCGACCCCTCAGCAACCTTACCAGTCTCTGTGACTTTAGTAAACGGGCAAGCGCTCGTGGCTGCAACCTGGAGAACAAGCGCCCTGCAAACCCTTTCGGTAAACCTGATGGGCGTTCCCGATATGGCAGCCAGTGAAAGTATTGACGTTCTGGATCAACTCGTCGTTGGGAATGGGCAAACCATCACAGTTGACGATGCACGTTATGCAATCACTGAGATGGCATCGGTGGGATCTATAAACCTGCCATATGATCAATCTGTCGTTATCTTGCCAGGGCAGGAAGTGCTGATCGCCGTCTTGTCCGGAGCGAATATTGGAACCTTTGAAACCGCATTCGTCGAGACTGTCACTGCAAACGAGTTGATCCTTTGCGCACCTTTGGCAAATTCATATGATGGTACGCACGACAAAGTTATGGTGCAACACATCCGTCATTTTCCTGATGTCATCATTCAAGATGGCGGTAAGATCACCGCTCATCCCTGGGATGGTCATTTGGGAGGTATCGTGGCTTTTCGCGCCATGAACTTGACCATCGAAACCGGTGGCGAGATCGATGTCAGCGGGTTGGGACTCTCAAGCCAGGATAGTCGCTATGGCGGGCATGGCGGCTACAGCAGCAGCGGTATTGCAGGCTATGGCCTGGCGCGAACTCCTGTAACGCTGGGTGGGAGCGGCGATCCTGCCATCCATGGCGGGGGTGCCATTATCATCGAAATAGCGGGAATCCTTGATTTGAGCGGGTCGCTTCGTGCTAACGGCGGTACAGGATCGAGCAGCGGCGCAGGCGGCAGCATCTGGGTAGAAACGGATCAATTGATCGGCAACGGTGACATCCAAGCGAATGGCGGCGAAAGCTGTGGCAGCGGATCGTATTGCGCCAGCGGCAGCGGTGGACGCGTCGCGCTCTACACTGCCGAAACATCGTATTATGGCACCTGGTCTGCTGCCGCGGGCGATCAGGCCACGCGTTTTGGTGGCCCAGGAACAATATATGTCGAAAACACATCGACCGGTTACAACGAACTAATTATCAACAACCACGATCAGCCCGGCAAGCAAGCTATTTTGACAGATCCGGCTGCTACCATCTGGCCTTTCGACAAAATCACCCTGATCCACAACGGTGATCTTGAGTTGCACGATCCCCAAGACACCCTTCAACTGGATGCAGTGGTCGGTGATCGAACCGCTCGTATCTTCGCCCACGGAACAATTGCAGCTCCATCCTTTACTGATCTGGTTGACTTCGGCCTGTATATCTATGCTGATGGTATGCTTTCCATGGCGTCGGATGTGACCGTCCGAGGTCAAGGTTTGACCGTTTACGGTACTTTGGATGGTATCAACAATCTGATTATTTCGGATGAGACCGGTCAGAACAGTATCGTCCGCCTGGCAGCCACCGGCCATAGCAGTGGACAATTACCGGGAGTGTACCGATTTGATACTGTGACCGTATATACCGCGCAAAGGTTGGAGCTTGAAAGCAACCTGGACACTGGCTCGGGAGTCACACTTCTGGCTGAAAATATCGCTGTTGATCCACTCGGCAAGATCACTGCCGACGGGTTGGGGTACAACCATGCAAATCCCGGCCCTGGGGCAGGCACGAATGTTGAATCGCTTTCAGGCGGCGGTGGGCATGGAGGGTTCGGCGGCGGCGCAGGTGGCGGTCAGGCTTATGGCTCCGTGCTGGAACCTGTCACGCCAGGCAGCGCCGGGGCATCGAATGACTTGGAGGTGGGCGGCGCAGGCGGGGGGGCCATAAAAATCGTGGTAACCGGAACCCTGCGGCTCGACGGTTTGTTGAGTGCGAATGGATTGGAAATAGAAGGTGGCGGCGGGGCAGGCGGCAGCCTTTGGGTTATCGCTCAGACAATCTACGGCACGGGGGTTATCAACGCTAATGGCGGAAATGGATTCAATCAATATTTTGACGGCAGCGGCGCGGGCGGGCGTATTGCTGTCTACTTCAACGACGGCTCATTGGATGTAAGCCTGGAAGCCGCCGGCGGCGCCGATGGCGATAGCGGCGGCGCGGGAACGATTTACGTCGAACATGCTGGCGTCCACCGATTGATCGTGGATAATCAAGACCGCGATGGGCCTCCGGCGGCAATCACCGACCCGGAAGCGACGGTTTGGGCATTCGATCAGATCGAGCTGCTCAATCAAGGCAACCTGGAACTGATGGATTCGGATGACTCTATCCTCCTGACTGCCGACAACATGCAGGGTGATGGCACTGGTCAACTCTATTTCATCCAAAATTTCGAATACACTCTGGCTGAGCTGCAAGGATTTGGCTTTTACGTTGCTGAAGGTGCAACCCTGACTCTGCCTGCAGAGTTTACCGTGCGAGGCACGCGCCTCACCGTATACGGTACGCTGGCGGGAGCAAGCGATTTAACCCTTGCCGCGTTTGACGATGTGAATAGCCAGGTGCGATTGAGCGCCGCAGGACAGAGTGCGAGACAGGAACCAGCCGCCTATGTTTTCAACAGTATCTTGATCGAGGCCGGGCAGACTTTGGAGCTTGCCGGCAACCCCTTGAACGGAAATGGCGTCTCGCTGTTCGCCAATGAAATTACCGTCGCCGGACACCTGTCAGCAGACGAGATGGGATTTACGCCTGAGAATAACGGCGCTGGCGCAGCCACAGCCTACGAAGGCGGCGGGGGTCATGGCGGTGCGGGCGGTGGAACTGGCGGGGGCATTGCATATGGCATACCAGAGACGCCCACGACGCTCGGCAGCGCTGGCTTTTCGACATCCTCCGGCAACGGCGGGGGGGCAATGTACCTGGCTATCACCAGCACGCTCGACATACCCGGCGGCGGGCTGGTAAGCACCAACGGCTCCAGTGCAACAGCCTTTGCACATGGCGGCAGCGCCGGAGGAAGTATTTGGATCACAGCCACGATGGTAACCGGAGCTGGCTCGATCTGGGCTACCGGAGGGACAGGAGTCTCTGCCGGGAGCGGAGGCGGCGGGCGCATTGCAATTTACGCCGACCAGATCGATCCGCGGCTTACGTACAACGTTGCCGGCGGAGCAGGCGATGAGCCAGGCGGACGGGGAACGCTCTATCTGGAAGGGATTACTATCGGTTATGGCTTTGTCGCGACGATGACGCCGATAAGCAGCACACTGAGCATGGGCGGCGCAGCCGAATACACAATTCATGTGGAAAACATCGGATGGCTTCCAGATATTCTGACCTTTACGGTGGCCGGACCTGAAGCATCCTGGATTACAGTGACCCCCGAAACAGTAAGCCTGCCGGCCGGTGGCTCTGAGGATATCGTCTTGACTATCACCCCTCCAGGGTGCCAGGATGAAGGCACACTCCCGTTTACGGTTACCGTTCACTCTACCTACAGCATTCAAGGTGAAACCCTGGCAGGTGAGTTATCCCTGGTGGACGAGCCGCAAATTCTGATTTCTTCACCCCAGGCAGGCATCACCAGCGGGTCCCGGTCGGTGCTCTTCCGATGGCAAACCCTGCCTGAAGCATTAGGATCGCTCAGGTTATACCCACTCGGGCAGCCAGATCAAACCCAAATCTATACGACATCTATCACTGGCACGCACACGGTGTTGGTAGAAAATCTAACTCGGGATGTGACTTACGTATGGCAAGCCGAGGCTACTTCTGCCTGTGGCGTGGCGGCCAGCCCCGCCTACACCTTTACCGTAGGCAGCGGAATCGTATTCGATGAACGCTCCTATGATTTCGCGATCGATCGGGATTACAACCAGGTGGTCACGATGACCGTCCGAAATGAGGATACGATCTCGCACACCCTCAAAGCCATAGTTCAAAACCCCTATCCTGACCTCGTCGTGAACTTCGTTGGCAGCGGCAGCAGCGATGAAATCATCGTGCTCGAAGCGGGGCAGGAAGCCAGCCTGCAGCTTGCCTTGCATGCCCAGGACGCTGAACTGAAATCGTACGATCTAACCGCGGTCATCACCGCCGATGAGGGCGAAGCTATGCCTATCATTGACACAGCCCCGGTGCATGTGAGCGTCGTTTTCAGCGGCGATTTCACCGTCGAAGAAATCGATGTCAACCCTGTCACCGGCGTTCGCACTTATCGAGTGACTAACAATGGCTCTCCGATTACAGATTTGAAAATCAGGGCAATAGATCCGACCACCGGCTTGCCGGCTAACATCCAAATATCGCCGATCGTCAATCACGCTAACCTGCAAACAGGCGAATCATTGACCATCCAAACCTTGCCAGCATACGGTGAGGGCGATCTTGGGATGGGCAATCTGTCTATCCCTTATGACCTTGATTTCGCTGGCGGTGGGTCCCGACAAACGTTATCGAGCAATTTGCAATGCGGCGGGGATATTTACGCAGTCACGCGCCAGAATGTCTGTATGGCTTTTCAAGCCAACGACTGGTACTGCACCAACCGGCCCGATATCTCCGTGCCAATCTTTACCCCAGCTTTTATCAAGCCTGAACTGGTCAAATCGGCAGATCTGGCCATGCAACTGCGCGTCAGCCGAAACGTGCTGCCTCATAATATTGAGATTCGCTTCAATGGATATCTTCTGGGTTCACTCAGAGTTACTAACGCCTGGGACTGGAGCGATTATTGGTGGAGCATCGTGCCAGCCACGTTGAGAAGCGGGCAGGTTGGTATGGTCGAGCAAGATGTCAATATCTGGACAACGCATCTCAATCCCGGCCATTACGCGGTCTCTACCGGGTTCGAGTTAGGCCTGGGCATGGAGGCGGTAACGGTATACGTGTGCGCCCGCAGCCAGGAGGAAGCAGAACAAATCGCTGATGACACTTACGATTTCGAGCCTCTTGATGAATCAGGAAGCTGCCCCGGAGCGCCTGTTCGAGACGAATCGGTACAAAACGGTTGTGATACCAGCGAGTGTGGCGCAGCGTACCCGGGGACGCAAGTACGCGATGGCGGCCCAATCAACACTCGCACCGGCGGTGTGGACTACTCGGCAACAGACCTGTCCTTCCCCACATCTGCAGGGACACTGGCTTTTCGGCATTGGTATGCTTCCACAGCTACCGAAACCTACACCGGAACACTCGGCTATGGGTGGACACACAACCTCGATACGCGGCTGTATCTCCCTGGCCATCCGCCCGCGGGTGTCCAGATACCAGAATACCCTGAACAAATCGAGGGGGTACTCGGCATACGCGGAATCGTCTGGTTGAAAACTCATTCGACAAACCTGTACATGTTCTACGCCAACCTGGATGGCTCGTTTACGCCGTATCCGGGCGTGGGCGGGACTTTATACCAACAGAGCGATGGTTACGTTTATACCGACGATGGGCAAAACGTCTACACCTTCGATGACCAGGGACTGCTTTCCCAATGGACAGACGCGCAAGGCCATGCTCTGCATTACTCGTACACTTCTGCCGGCTTACTCGAACGGGTTAGCGATGATACGGGAGTACGTTACCTCGAACTGCACTACAACCCGGTCGGGCAGATTGTCATGGTCAACGACCATGCCGAACGCCAGGTCAGTTTCGATTACAGCCCGGCTACAGGCGATCTGGTCTCGGCAGTTGACGTTCTTGGGCAAACCTGGACTTACGAATACGATCCGGCGCACCCCCACCTGCTTGCCACCGTGCGCGACCCACGCGGTTATATCGTTGAACACAATGAGTACGACAGCCAGGGGCGCGTTGTGGAACAAACCAACGGCGAGGGCGAAACCGTTGTGGCGTTGGATTACACAGATTCAGGCAATTTTCGTGCGGTGACTGGCGGGATGACCGTTAATTCCGTCCAGACGACCGTCGCTGACGGGGTAGGAAATTCCGAAACCCATTACTACGATATTCGCAATACGCTATCACGCCAGACCGACGGGATCAGCGCCGGCAGCCGCTCTTACGATTGGAATTTCCGGCCTGACGCTCTCACCGATGCATACAACCACACAACCAGCCTGGCCTGGAGCGAAGACGGCGCGAACTTGCTCAACGTCACCGACGCCGAAGGCAACCAGACCAGCATGGTGTATGACGATCTCGACAATCTGATCCTGTCTACCGATGCTCTTGGGCACACTACCACCTACGCTTACAGCGGAACGCTGCTAACACGCATAACCGACTCTCTCGGCGCCAGCGCCATTTATACCTACACCTCCGTCGCCGACTGGCCGCAGCCGGCCGGATTGCTCAAAGCTGTACGGGACCCATCAGGCCGCGTTACCCAATACGGCTACGATCGCTTCGGGCAGCGGGTGGCGGTAACAGACACGCTGGGATTGACCACGCATTATTTCTATGACGAACTGGGACGGTTGGTAACCGTCACCGATCCATTGGGGCGCGCTAACTGGATGTGCTACAACGCCGCCGGGCGGACGATCCGCAGTGTGGCTAACGCTAGTGGGGATGGATTGAAGCCTCAAACCGACCCGTGCGACGCCGAACACTATATCCCGACCGGCGCGGTTGGTTACGATCTGGTCACTTCAGTCATCTATGATATCGCTGGCAATGCGATTGCTACGATTGACATATTTGGCCGCATCACACGCACATACTTCGATCGCACAAACCGTCCGGTGGCGGTGGTGCAAAACCTGACCGGTTGGGCGATTGACAATCCCTATCTGCCGCCCACTCATCTTCGAACGGCGACGCAAAACCTGGTGATACAGACGGTCTATGATGACGCCGGAAAGGTGATCGCCACGATTGATACAACCGGTAGAATCACGCGCATATATTACGATGCGCAAAACCGCCCGGAGTATGTGGCGCAAAACCTGACCAATTGGGGCATCACTGAGGACGAGCCGCCGCCGTCCAACCTGCGCACGATTGACCAGAACATGATCACGCGCACAATCTATGACAAGAACGGGAATGTGATCGCCACAGTGGATGCCGGTGGACGCGTCACACGCACATATTATGATATTCTCAACCGCCAGGAATATGTGACGCAAAATTTGGTCGTGCGCGACGGTTTGGGTGAGCCGCTGCCGGTCGAGGAAGCTGTCACCCGGACATCGCCGCCCATTTATCAATCGAGCTATCCCAACGAGAACATCACCAGCCGCACAATCTACGATGCCAATGGAAACGCCTTCGCAACGGTAGATCCAGCAGGCCGCATCAACCGCACCTATTTCGACACGCTTGGACGCGGAGAGTATACGGTTCAGAACCTGACCGGTTGGGAAATCACCGCCGATGAGCCGCCAACGCCCGATCTGCGCACGGTGGACGAGAACCTCACCAGCCAGACAGTATATGATAAAGCTGGCGTGGCGATAGCCACCATTGATCCGGCAGGGCGAGTCACACGCACCTACTACGACGATTATGGCCGCCCGTATTTGACTGTGCAAAACCTGGTCGTGCTCGGATTGGATGGCGAGCCGCTGCCGAACCTGGATGCGATCAAGAAAAAGACGCCGCCGGACTACAACCCGGCGCACCCCGACCGCAACCTGCACAATGAGACGGTCTATGACAACGATGATGGGCGGGCAATCGCCTCGATTGACAACAGCGGCCGCGTGACCCGCACGTATTACGATTCCCTTGGAAGGGCGTATCTCGTTGTCCGCAATCTGCGGGGGCAGGAGATCACCGATGAGACGCCGCCCCCCTTCAACCCGGATTTTCCCGACCGGAATATCCGCTCGGAGACAATCTTCGATGGTTACGGACGAACGATAGCCAGTGTGGACGCGTTTGGCCGTGTCACGCGCACTTATTTCGACGAGCTGGGCCGTTCCTGGGTGGTGGTTCGTAACCTGACCGGGCAGGATGTCCAACAGGATACCCCACCAGCGTACGATCCGGCTTATCCTGATCGGAACATTCGCACCGAGACGATCTATGGCAAAGGCGGTCAGGCGATTGCCAGCGTGGATGCGCTCGGAAGAATCACGCGCACCTACACCGACGGGCTGGGGCGCGCCTGGCTGACTGTGCGCAACCTGACCGGGTGGGATGTGCAAAACGAGACGCCGCCCTCTTTCAACCCCGATCATCCCGACCAGAACGTGCGCAGTGAGACGATCTACAATCTCGCCGGGCAGGCCATCGCCAACGTGGATCCCATTGGCCGCGTCACACGCACCTACTATGATGGGCTGGGCCGCCCCTGGCTGCTTGTGGAAAACCTGACCGGCTGGGCTGTCCAAAATGACACCCCGCCTGCGTACGATCCGACGCGCACCGACCAAAATCTGCGCAGCGAGACCGAATACGATTCGGCAAGCCAGCGAATCAGCGCCAAAGACGCCAACGGGGTCGTGACGTGCTTCGAATACGACGAAGTGGGACGGCTCACAGCAGTTGTCGAGAATTGCATCCCGGGCACCCCCGCCGGCACCGATGCCAACGTGCGCACGGAATACACTTACGATGTTTCAGGAAACCGGCTCGCCGTTATCAGCAGCCAACTGCCCATCATCAGTGAGCAGTATTCAGTCATCAGTTATCAGTATGATGAGCTGGGGAGGTTAGCGGCAGAGACCGATGCGTTAAGTCACATCTGGAAATACAATTACGATGCCGCAGGCCAACAGGCCAGCAAGATGGACGCCAATGGATTTACCACGTACTTTGTCTATGACAAGTTAGGGCGGCTGGTGGAGACGGATTATCCTGACCCCGACGCCGATGTTAGCTTCGCGTATAACGGCCTGGGGTGGCGGACAGTGATGACCGATGGGGTGGGAATTACCCGCTGGGATTACGATCTCGTCGGTCGGCCGGTCACTATTACTGATCCCTTCACAGGTACAGTGGGGTATACCTACAATGCTATCGGCAATCGGACCGCTTTGATCTATCCAACAGGCGAAGTCATCACATACACATTCGATGCGCTCAATCGTCTCACGGTTGTTGGCAGTCTGTCATCACTGATCATCACTTATACCTACGATGCGGCCGGGCAACTGCTAACGGAAACACGCGCCAATGGGGTAACAACCGCCTATACTTACGATGGTGCGGGGCGAGTCACCAGCATCGAACACGCTACAGCTTATGAACTGCTATCTAGCTTCGAATACGCCTATGATGCCGTGGGCAACCGGACGGCGGTTACCGAGACGGTATTGCAGCCCGACACTGGGCAAGTTGCGCTGGTGCGCGACCCATACGGCGCGCCGAAGGCCGGGCTGACTGTGTATGCCTTCAATGAATCATCCTATACAGGCTACAGCGGGGTCACGGATTCTGCAGGGCGGGTATCGTTCGATTTGCCGGACGGAGCGTATCGCTTCCGCGCTGACAAGAACGGGACGCAGTTCTGGAGTGGCGCGGCGAACCACTGCATGGTTCCTGGATGCGGCCATGTGGACATCACAGTGACCAACCCGATCACGGTGACAGCGCTAGATACGAATGGTAATCCGGCGGCTGGACTGGCGGTGTATGCGTTCACAGGTACCACGTACACAGGTAAACAGGGCGTGACGGATGCCAATGGACAGGTATCGTTCACTCTGCTACAAGGGGAGTATCGTTTCCGCGCCGATAGGAATGGCACACAATTCTGGAGCGGG
Organism: Candidatus Aquidulcis sp.; assembly: GCA_020723385.1. Taxonomy (GTDB): domain Bacteria; phylum Chloroflexota; class Anaerolineae; order Anaerolineales; family UBA4823; genus DYIZ01. The sequence goes on along the minus strand of DYIZ01000034.1, from coordinate 24,248 downwards.
ATAACAGATCACTGCACGATCCCAGGCTGCGCGGGCGCGGCGATCACAGTGACGATCCCGATATCTGTGGTGGTGCTCGATACCGGTGGAAACCCTGCTGGTGGATTGTCCGTGTATGCCTTCGACGGCGAAACCTACGCCGGTTTCCATGAAATCACCGACGCCAGCGGGCAGGCAGTATTTACCTTACCTCAGGGCAACTATCGGTTCCGCGTCGACAAGAACGGCACGCAATTCTGGAGTGGATCGAGCAACCACTGCACCCTGCCAGGTTGCGAGAGCGCATCAGTGACTGTGACCATCCCGGTGGTTGTGACCGTTCTCGATACTGATGGGATCCCTCAATCGGGGCTGGCTGTGTACACCTTCGATGGCTCGACCTATACCAACTACAACAAAGTCACCGACGCCAATGGTCAGGCCATATTCACTTTGCCCCAAGGTAACTACCGCTTCCGGACAGACAAGAATGGCACGCAGTTCTGGAGCGACACGCAGAATCACTGTACCCTGCCCGGTTGCACAGCAACCAGCGTCACGGTGACGATTCCCGTCGTCGTGACCGTACTGGATACGGATGGGAATCCACAAGCCGGATTGTCGGTGTATGCCTTCGATAGCGCTACGTATACCAATTACAACAAGACGACAGACGCGAATGGGCAAGCAACGTTCATTCTGCCGACAGGTAGCTACCGCTTCCGCGCCGACAAGAATGGCACGCAGTTCTGGAGTGGGACAAGTAACCATTGCACTATCCCCGGCTGTACAACCACGAGTGTCGCCGTCACCGGCGCGCTGTCGGTCACCGTGGTGGACAATTACGGCGTACTCCAGCCAGGGTTGAGCGTCTATGTCTATGATGGGACAACCTACACCGGCTTCACCGGCGTGACCAACGCCGAGGGGCAAGTCTCGTTCACGCTGCCGCAAGGCTCGTACCGCTTCCGCGCCGACAAGGCTGGCACGCAGTTCTGGAGCGGAGCTGCCAACCACTGCACAATACCCGGCTGCACGAGCGCCGCGATCACGGTAACCGCCTCCGTGCTGGTTACCGTGTTGGATACAAACGGCAGCCCGGCGGCTGGTTTGTCTGTCTATGCCTTCAATGGGGCGACCTACACCGGCTACACCAAAACAACCGACGCCAACGGGCAGGCCAGCTTCATCCTGCCGCAAGGCAGTTATCGCTTCCGGGCAGACAAGAATGGTGTGCAATTCTGGAGCGGATCAAGCAACCACTGCACGATTCCGGGCTGCGCTTCGGCCAGCGTCACTGTCACAATCCCCGTAGTTGTCACCGTTTTGGACACGGACGGCAACCCGGCGGCGGGTTTGACAGTCTACGCCTTCAACGGGGCGGCTTACTCTGGCTACTACAAAACCACCGACGCCAGCGGGCAGGCCACGTTTACCCTGCCGCAAGCGGATTACCGTTTCCGCGCTGATAAGAATGGCGTGCAATTCTGGAGTGGAACAGTCAATCACTGCACAATCCCTGGCTGTGAGAGCGCATCAGTAACCGTAACCGTCCCAGTGGTCGTAACCGTTCTCGACACCGATGGAACTCCTCAATCCGGGCTGACGGTGTACGCCTTCGATGGGACAACCTACACCGGTTACTACAAAACCACCAACGTCAGCGGGCAGGCAACATTCACGCTGCCGCAGGGCAGCTACCGCTTCCGGGCAGACAAGAACGGGACTCAGTTCTGGAGCGACACACAAAATCACTGCACCCTGCCCGGCTGTACAGCAGCTAACGTCACGGTGACGATCCCGGTCATCGTGACCATACTGAACACGAACAACACGCCGCAGGCCGGCCTGCCGGTGTATGCCTTCAACGGATCCACCTACACTGGCTACAACAAGACGACCAACGCTGACGGGCAGGCAACATTCACCCTGCCGTTGGGTAACTACCGCTTCCGCGCTGACAAGAGCGGCGGACAATATTGGAGCGGCAGCCAGAATCACTGCGCTATTCCCGGCTGCACCACCGCAGCCATCAGCGTCGCGGCGACCGGCGGCTTCGACGGTGGCAGTAAGGGTATCTTTTACTCGACTGTCCCACTGGCCGAGACAGTCAGCGCGCCGGCCAATTGGGCCATCTCCACCCGGCTGGCTGCCCGCGATCCACTGGCGGCGCTCCCCACCCTGCCCGGCTGGTCGAAACTCAACCTGCCCGACCTGACAACCATCCGACTATCCGACCATCAGACTACCACCACGATCGCCTATACCTACGATCACCTATACCGTCTGAAAGCGGCGGACTACAGCAGTGGTCTCTACTTCCACTATACTTACGATTCGATGGGCAACCGCCTGACTGCCAGCGATCCGGGGCATACGACCCTGTACCAGTATGACGCCGCCAATCGCCTGGTGAGCGCGGGGCATGGCGTGACGTACAGTTGGGATGACAACGGCAACCTGCTCTCGGACAGCGTGAACGCTTACAGCTACGATCATGCCAATCGGTTGACGGTTGTCAGCGGGCAGTTGGCAGTCGGTTACGGGTATAATGGGGAAGGAGACCGGTTGCGACAAACCGTTAACGGAACAGAGACACGTTACACACTCGATCTGAACACCGGCCTGATCCAGGTATTGAGTGACGGTGAGAACATGTATCTCTATGGTCGCAGGCGGATTTCCGAGACCGGTATTGTCGGGAAGGAGTATTACCTGAGTGACGCGCTTGGCTCTGTACGGCAGCTTGCGGATTCCGATGGTACTGTGACGCTGGCGAAGTCGTATAATCCGTATGGGGAAACGTTGGACAACACAGGAAACGGTGCGACCAGCTACGGGTACACTGGCGAATGGACGGATGGGACGGGGATGGTGTACCTACGGGCGCGATACTACCAGCCGGGGGTGGGAAGGTTTGTTCAAAAAGATCCATCAGGAATTGAGAATAATTTGTATCTTTACGGATCAGCCAACCCAGTCGTCAACACAGACCCATCTGGTATGTTTAGCCCAGAAGAAATAGCACGATCGTTTAGGAAACCTAGTTTTTCAGATCTATTAGACTATATTGGTACATATCCAACAGATTATATTGGAACTCACGAGGCTAGACACCCTAGACACCCAATTTGGGGGCTGATAGCAGCATTGCTTGATGCAACACCAGGTGATCGCTTAAAATTTCATAGGATCAATATAAACCTCGCCGTTATCCCGCAACTCGATCAGGTTGATGAGGTGATATTAGATTACGATCCTAATAAGAATGAGATAGTAATGGATAAATACGCGAATATTAGTTATCTATTGGATAACATAGCTCATACATTATGGCGCGACAATAGTCCAACACATTATTGGCTTGAGGGGCAATCAGGTCTTAAGGGATTATACATAGATGGTGCAGATAGAATAGATTTACCTGATTTCCGTAGCGTAATACTACCAGATGGTGGTAGATTATGGTGGATCATACAAAAATTGTTGCGGTTTGAATCGAGGTGCGGTCTTGGTTTTAATGTCTCGACCCTTGTTGATAGGTGGGGTAATATATATATATCAGGTCAAGTTGGTCTTGGATTCGGTATATCATTACCAGTCTATTCAGAAGGTTATGTTACATCAGATGCATATGGCGCGATTTATCGAGGTACTAATTCCTTGATCGCGGATTCAAATACAATGATATCAAGCATTCAGTATTTATCTTTTGGCGGTGATTTTTTCATCGGAGTTGGAGGTGTAGGTGCAACATCTACTATATGGTGGAGCCGCGAGAATGGATCAGCAGTTGTTCTTGTCAGTGTCGGTGGTGGGTTGAGCGCTTCAGTTGACCTAAGTTATACTCGTTACACCGGCGATACACGGCCAGAATTGGGGTGGAATTATTTAATAGATGCTTTACTAGGTTTGGATCCTAGCATAAAAGCAACTTTTCGAGGCGATCTTGAACAGAAAGCCGCTTCATTGACAGGAGGTATGCCTTAATGCCATCAAAACGCCAATCTGAAATCAAACCGAATAATCAGAGCCAAATCCCGACCCAGCCTGAAACTAGTTCTAAAAATTGGATCCTTGGTACCGCTCTACGAAAATACATGTTTAGGGCATTTCTATTTGCGCTTCTCCTCCTACCCATTATTCTTAATACGATATGGGCAAATAGCGGCGCGCAGTGGCTATATTGGGTATCGTGGATTTCATGCTTTTCTCAATTGTTGGGAATAGGTTTATTATCATTATTGTTTCCTCGGAAATTTAGGAATTGGCTTGCCATTAACATTGGAACAGTAAAGGATAATAGTTTGTTGGATTGGCGATTTGGTGATAAGGTAGGCGCTTTAATATTGGCAATAGTTTTATTAGCTCTTGGTTCGATCTTTCTGTATTTCTTTTTACACCGTTTCGTTATAGAATGTTCAAATATCGGTGATTGTCTATACTAATAGTCAACCACTATTTGTCCGGTAGCAAAATCCACCTATTAGATAGCCGCAATGATCGGTCAGCGGTATGTCAAGAATTATGTGAAATCTCCAGTGGGGATGTATCCTTTGCGGGCACGGATATGCGCCAGTGCTTGACCTTCGCCGTCAAGCCGCTTATGATTTGTTTTGGGAGTCATGGTTTTCTCCTTGTTTGGTGTGGTGACCGCACAAGGATACCAGGGCTCCCATCTAATTTAAACAATTTTCGTTATACCACCATCGGTCTGAGCACAATATACACCGCCAGCCCCAAGAGCATCCCCGGCAGCGCCGGAACTGGCCCCGGCCAGCGCCGCCGCCATAAACGTCTGAATAATTCTATGCCGATGAAGCACATCACCAGCGCCTGCCAGGGATACAGGCAGGCCAGCCCCGCTACCGCCACCAGGTCAGAGCGCCCCACAACATCTTTCCGCACGCCGTACCCCGCCAGAAGCACACCCCAGGTGGTCGGCACGAACAGCAGCGGCAAGACGATATACCCCGGCGCCGCCCGCACCCGGCCCCATGTGAACGCAAGCACAACGGCAATCACCACCAGCGGGTGCGTCCACACCGCCAGGAATAACGTTCCTATGAAGAAAACCTCGATGGCGGGAACTGTGCGATAGCGCGTGTCCAGCAGGCTGAAAAAGAAGAAAGATAGCGCCACAAACATTTCGGTTGTTGGATCCAAGTTTCACCTCATATCATATCTTGCGCAGAGTGCCCTGCGATCGCCGAACGTTTCCACGAATGCCGGCGTTATTGATAGTTATGGCGTCGGCTCGTTCCCCTCAGCTACAGCCGATGGCGGTTTCGTGTTGGTTTTCAGGCCTCTATCGGCTCCGATTTGGAGATTGTGGGCCAACCGCGCCGCGCCCGCATCTTGAACCAGATGGCTGATAGTGTTCGGGAGTTGGTCGTAAGCGTCTTTTGACAACGCATACGTCTTGACCATCGCGCCGATCTCACCGCTATGGGATTGCGCCAGGAGCGCCAGGTTGTGATCGGGATTTTGTTCTACCAGCCGCGCGCTGAGCTGGTTGAAAGCGTTGACGAACCCTGCCTCGCCCTTGAATGTGTCCGGCAGTGAAGCGCCCAAATGGGCGGTTGAATAGGCTGCATACATATCGCCGGCTGTGCGCACACTCCCAACGCCCGTCTGGGCGGCAATCGTCTCAATCGCTTGTCTGGCAGGCGAAGCGTTGATCTGCTCCAGCCGCTCCATGCGCGCGCTGCGCTCCACGCCCACACCTACACCTTCTTCCCGGCGCGTCTCGTCCTGTTGAGCAAAGCGCGTCATGCGATCCTGTAGTTCGGCCTGGCGCGCCTGCAGCGTTTGATCCTGTGCGCCAGAGCGGAAGAATTGCCCCAGGCGGCGAAAACCAAAGGCATCAGACAACGCCGCAGAGCGGTTCATCTCCTGGCCATTCTGATAGTGACTCATTGCCTGCTCCAGCCCGCCGCCACTTCCACCACCGCTGCTCCTCCCCGCGCTCCCACCGCCGCCACTGTTGCCAGGCGCTCCCAGTCCTCCGCCGCCGCCGCTGCCCCCGCCCCCGCCCAACAGGCCAGATAGCCCGCCCCCACCGCCGCCCACTCCCATGCCCGCCCCCGCGCCGGCCGCGCCTGCCCCGGCTGCTGCCGCGCCCACCCCTGTCGCCGCCAGCGCCGCCGTCTCTACCACCCCCTTCACCGCGCTGATCAGCTGCCTGGCCGCATCCACCGTTGTCTGGATCGTCAGCTTGCCGAGGACCCCCGCCAGCGACAGCAGCAGCCCCACTGCCCCGGCCATCCACAGAATCCGAATCAAAAGCACCAGCGTCCCCGCGTCGCTGGCCGGGGTGTACAGGATCGTGATCGTCGTCGCAGCCTTGAAGATGCCCCCAGCCACGAACGGGATGAGCATCACCACCCCCACGGTCTTGAGCCACAGCGAGCGGATCCAGCGCATCTGCGGGACAACCCCCAACACCGCCACCGGCGGGGCCAGAAACGCCAGCACGTACAACGCCGTGCTGACTGTCACGAAAGCATACAGTATCCCGGCCACTGCCAGGATGCTCAATATCCCGATGCCATAGATGATGATGCTCGAAAAGAAGGTCGGCCTGGCGAGCTTGCTCACGTTTTCCACCCCACTGACGACCGACACCGGCGAGATGAGATCAGCGAAGGCTGCCGCCACCGACCCCGTCTCGCCCAGCACGCGCAGCGATAATTCCCAACACGAACGCGCCACCAGGTCGAGCAGCGGCCCTGCCGCAACCGCCATAATCCCCGCGGTCACCCAATCCCCGATGACGCTCGTTGGGCTGTCTTGTTCGCCGGTCAGCTTGTGCCAATGATACAGCGCCAGACGTAAGAGAAACAACGCCACGGCCAGGACGGCAGCTGCGCTCATACTGGCCTGGGCGACGGTCGAATAGTTCACCTGGCCGGGGGCAAGCACCACGTCCAGCACTTCGCGCCACTGTTCGGTTTCCCCAATCAGGTGCTTGGTCTCCTTGACCGCTGCGTCGTTCATCACTTTGCGTAACGCGTCGCTGAGCGTGCGGGCAGGAAACAACACCTTATGGAAGATGTTCTGGATGATCGGCGGCTGCGGTTCGGGGGTGGTTGTCGGCGCAGGCGTCGAGACCGGGGTAGAGACCGGCGTCGAGGCCGGCGTGCCATCTATCACATCAGGCCCCTGCCCACCGGCCAAGGCCGGGAGCACGCTCAACAAGGCAGCACACATCCCGAAGACGATCACCAGCGTTACGATAACCAAATTGCGTTTTGCCTGCATGGCAATCCTCCTAAAATCCCAGGGCCAGGGGCGTCGCCAGCCCTTCTTTGTCGTAGCACTGCGCCCGGTAGCCGCAATATGCACAGTGAGCCGGGCGCTGTAACGCATTGGCCGGCGGCGATGGGTGGCTCTCGGCCAGCTCTGCCAGCCGCTGGATGAGGCGCTCCAGCCCATCTGGCAGATGCGCCTCGAACCGGGCTGCCTGACCGGTGTTGCGATCCAGCGACCACACTTCCGGTGCGATCTCCCAGGGCGGTTCTCCATCTGGCACAGCTCGCAGGATCAGCGAGTAGCGCAACTGATCCTGTTCCAATCCAGCAGTCAATGCGCCCAACACAATGCGTTTGACAACCAAACCGGATTTCTTCTCCTTGTATCCTACCCACTGCCAGGCCGGAAAGTATACCGGGCGGCGAATCCCAGACAGAGTGAACGCCAGGCGCGCCGCCTTGAATTCCGCCGGGATCGAAAACTTGACTGCTCGCCCCCAATCCGGGATCAAGAATGCCCAGGTGCGCACATACACAAAGAAGTTTTGCCAGGCTCCGCCTAACTTATCAATTGCGTGCTGCATCTCGAAACGCATTCTTACTGTTGTGCGTCCACCGGTGAAGAACGGCAGCCGTTCCGGGGATACCACATCCGGGTGCAGCCGGCGGTAGGCTTCGACCTGCTCGATATATTGTTTGGCGAGATCCAACCACTTATCGTAGCCATATCCGCGCAAGACATCCTTGAGCACCCCGCCCTGCACCTGATCCTCAAGCGCCTGCCACACCGGGTCGAAGGGCGGCTGCGGGTCTGCCCCGGCCAGCCACCAGCGCGCCGCCGCCGGGCAATATGAATACAGTAGCGCCGTCAGGATCGGGTGGCCGCGCGGATTTCTGGGGTCTTTCAGGGCAAGAAACAGATCGGTGGGCATGTCGGTGATTCGGTGATTCGGTGCTCCGGTGTCAGGCGACTAGCCAGTTTGGCGACTGGTTATGTGATCATTGCAACTACCAGCAACAATGCAAACGGTATCGTGCGCCAGGCGCCGGGCGAGCGCACGCCGGTGAGCTGGCGGTGGGCGATTTTCCGATAGGCCATCTGCGCCAGGGCAGTGACGATGATGACAATCCACATCGTCAGCGCCGTTTGTTGGGATCCAGAGGGTGGAGCAGCCCATAACAAGGCCATCCACAGCTTGGAGTCGCCCGCGCCCATCGCCTTAAATTGCCAACTTAGAAAGAGCATCAAGCAGGCCAGCCAGGTTTCCAGCTTCCCCGGAAAATGCACAAGCAACCCAGCGGCCAGGAGCGGCAGCGTTGCCCAATTGGGTACGCGCCGGCGGCGCAGGTCATACACAGAAACGAACAAGGTTAGGGCGAGCAGGGTAATCGTGAGCATCAAGGACTCTTGGTGTAAGTTGTGTGTATCTATGTTATCTGATTCTAAAGGGGGGTATCCCCTACGCGTCCTTTAGCAAATCTCATCAAGAAAAGGACGCTTGACCAGCAAGGGAAATCTGTGTAAAATCTGAGTAATCAGATTGCGCAATTCTTGATTTTAGGAGACCCGGAAATGAACACCGTCCTTCAAATTCGCAGTAACGGACAAATCACCCTGCCCACCACTGTGCGGCGGCAAGCCCATCTGAGCGAGGGCGACTTGTTGGAAGTCACAGTCGAGTCAGATGGTTCCCTGCGCTTGATCCCCAAGGTGGCCATTGACCGTTCCCAGGCATATTTTTGGACAAAGCGTTGGCAGCAGGCTGAACTCGAAGCCGAAGAAGACTTGAAGGCAGGCCGCTACCAGGATTTCGACACAATAGATGACTTTATCAAGGCGCTGGAAGATGATGTGGAGGCCAAATGATCTACCGGCGCAGTGAGCGGTTTCGGAAGGCCTTTAAGGCGCTCCCTCAGACCATTCAAGAAAAGGTGATCAAAGCTTTCGCCCTTTTTCGAGAAGATCGCAATCATCCTTCCCTGGTAATCAAGAAAATCAAAGGAGTGGAGGATGTCTGGGAAGGCCGGATTGACCAACAATACCGTTTCACCTTTCACTACGAGAAAGACGAAGTCGGCGGCGAGACCATTTGCGTGTTCCGCAACGTAGATAACCACGACGAATGCTTGAAAAATCCATAAACAACAGAAAAGCCCGGGTAAAACCGGGCTTTTTGTTGGTTCTGGTCTACATGATTTAAGGCCAACCAATCTGCCCCTGGCCTTCGCGCACTGCCCAATACACCGTCCCCCACCAATTCCACGATGCTTCCCATTCGGGGTCATACACATCGTCATTGTCATTCATGCGCCGCAAGGTGACATTGCTGTTCCAGTAAGCATCTGCAACCCCATCTCCATCCAGATCGGCAGCCAGGTAGCCGGGCAGGTTGGCCACGTCCGACGGCAGAATCTCGCCGCCGCGCCCGCCTGGACGCCATTCGTAGTAGGTCACCTGCTGCCAGACGCCATAGCCGCCCGCGCTGGTAATGCAATCGTGATCGTCCTCTTCGCCGCCCGAGATGCACACGCGATGCCCGTCATCGCCGTCTTCGGTTTCGCAGTCGTACCCCAAGGGGCCTGACCCCTCTTCGCAAGCATCGTCCTCATACGAGGTGTACTGCTCCCAGGTCAACTGCCAGAAGAGCTTGTATGGGGATTTAGCGCTGCCGACGAACATCGGGATATTGTCGGGCAGCACGTTGTCCGGCAACTCGGCCAGACCCGGAATATCGCCGGCCAGCGGCCAGCCGCCCAATGCCGGGTGCGAGGGGACTTCCCAGGTAAAGTAGGTGGGCGTCGAGGCGTTGTTACCAGGATCGAGGATCATCTCCCCCGGATTGGCGTATGGCATATTGAAATACATCGGGCCGGCAGGCGAGAAGGTCAGTCTCAAAACGATGTTGCGCCAGTCGCCGACGATGGGGGTATCTTCCGATCCGCCGCCGTATGGGATGTAGTCCAGGGAGCCGGAGCCGGAAGCGGAGTTCTGCCCCCCACAGCGGGCTGCTGTCGGCCAATGCACCAGTGAAGCCGGGTAAGGTCGCACATCCAGGTAGGCCTCTGGAAAGCCCACCGAGGCCGAGACCTGCCATTTGGAATCGCAATACACACCCGTTGGCCCGCCGCCGAATTCGAGGCAGGGAAATTCGGGAGGATCTGACCCGGCAGGGCATGCGACATTGAACTCTGTGCCGCCAGCAAGAACTCCACCAGTATCACAATCGTGGATCGCCCAGGTGTGATTGCACAAACCACCTTCGACGTGAGTGTAATAGTGAACCGTGTAGGTAGATCCAGGTGTGCAAGGAACGTTACCTGGGTCAGGCTGCTCACCGCTACCGCCGCCTGTGCAGACGATATCGTAAGACCCAGGCGGCGGTGGGTTTGGGTTAGGCACCCATGTTGTCGTACAGCCATCCTGGGCTTTTGAATTCCCGAAAGAAACCAGAATGAGAACTAAAACTGCAAAAGCGATATAAACCCAACGATTTTTCATGGAATGATACCTCCCAGACCTATGGGGACTTATTCATCGCATCGAGAATAGCCTGCATGTTGGCCGAATCAGTGGCAGCCTGCCACCCCTCGGGCAATGGTTGTACAGTTAGTGCGTATGTAGTTTCGAGCCACTCGGCGTCCCAGACTGAAACCTGATGAATATCTGCATACATCTGCCGGTCTTGATGAAGGTCAATCCCCGCGAGCTGGTCACTCGATACCACAGGCTTATCCAGAATGCCTAACCATGCCCAATTACCATTCCCCACATACCCAAACATGGTAAAGTAGCGCGTCACCTTGGCCGCGCTAGTGGTTTGGGCTCCTGCTGTAAACATATGCTCCCCCAATTTTGATACTGCCCAAATCGCATTGTCGTAATCCTGGGTCAGCTCACATATCACCGGATATTCGCTCCACGTCTCTACAGTAGCACCGACAATGGTGCGTGTACGATAGCACCCGCGTAATGTATAAGTGATGGACGGTTTTAGATTCGGATTCAATGCCCAAGTAGTGAAATCAAGATGATATGGTGTATAGTGAACCTCCGTCTCCATCGGTCCTTTGGTATTGGACATTCCCTTGATCACCCTGGTCCCCCACACCATCGGGAGATCATCGAAGCCTAACACATCGGCAGCCTCGGCTCGACTGTACCCTTCCTCGATAGCCAGAGCCCATGCCACCGTCCGCGCCAGTCCGTCATATACACAAGTCTGGACGATCTTCTTGAAGTTGTCGGTAATGCCTTCCCGCATATCCACCAAATCCCACTGCTCCGGGTCAGTCGGGCAGGGAATGGGCGTCTCGGTAGGGATCTCCGTTGCCGTTGGCAAAGGTGTTCCCGGTGATAGCGTCGGCGGCACTGACGTCGGCGTGAACGTGCCAGTCGGCACAGGCGTGTCGGTCGGTCCCAGCTTATTCATCGGCGTGAAGTCAGGCGGGAGCGTGATCGGTGCCTCAACCACCGCCGGCGGATTTTCCCGCTGCCAGAACCGGTAGACGCCATATAACCCTATCACGCACAGAACAGCGAATATCCACAAGCTGGCGATGACGTAATAGCGTAAGCGTCGTTTCCCAGCCAGGTCAGGATAAGTCGTGCTGTCGCGTACGGCTCGTTTCAAGGTCATGGTTCCACCTCCTCAAAATAGATCAATGATGGTTCGGGGTTTTCTTTTTCAGGTGGCTGGTTATCGGACAGCTACCAGAACGCACGTGCTAATTATATCCATCTCCAGAGCGCACTGTTCTGTACGGTTGGTGTTCTTCACCGACCGATGTTCTTCCGGCTTTCATTGGTCGCCTTCGGTCACACCATACGCTAGATAACCAATGGCGTTGACAGTCGCCATCCTCGATGGAAAGAATAGGTAGCTGGGCGTCTGCACCTGCGCCTGCACCTGACAGCCCGGACGCTCGTCGAACACTCCGCAGGCCACCGACACCAGATGCGCATACGTGGGTGCTTGCATCTCAAAGTACGCCTGCGCCACGTTGCTGCCCTGGCTCAGACCCTCCAGACTGCCGTCCGGCTGCACGATAATCTCCTGTGCGCCGGCATGGGCGGCCAGGTCGGCCACGGCAATCACATCCATCATCCGTGAATTGGTGATCAGATAAGCCAGCAACCCCAGGATGAACACGGCCATGACAGACATGATGATGGCATAGAACGCAGTTGATTGACCTTTTTCGATTCTCATTGTTTTCAGCCTGCAGCTTTCAGCACTCAGCATTCAGCCCATTCAACAACAGTCAGTAAAGCTGTGCAGATAAAAGACCGGTAAGCTGACCGCTGAGTGCTGACCGCTTCTTTTCACGGCCAATTGGCTTTCCACGTCTCGGCGCGGGAGACGAACTGCACGGTTGAGTGCCAGCCCCCGCCACCGAAGATTGCATACATCGGCGGGAGCATGTAGCTCACCATGCAGCTTCCCGGCTCGCCTGGGCCAGAGGGTGGATTGATAACCGTCAGGAAGCGCACATTGCGCAGCGAGTTCCAGCTGGCCGAGAGCGTCTGGTTGGCGATTTCGTAGGCGTCATCCTGCGCTTGCCCCGGATCAGACGCCTGTGAGAGAGCCTGGGCGCAGGCGTAAGCTGCTGCGGTGGCGGCCGTGCGGGTGCGATGGGCCGGGATGAACATCAACAGGCCCAGCGCCAAGAGCACCGCCACGAGCGCATACAGCGCGGTCTCGGTCAGAGCCTGCCCGCGTTCGCTTTTGCGCTGGACAGGAGCGCCGGGGCGCGCCGGCGCTCCTGTAATTTTGGATCTGGTCGAGATTTTCGGGGTCATTCGTCGCCATCCGGTCCCGGGTAAAACCGCCACAGACGGAAGTAGGCCGTCCCCCGCTGCGCTTCGACCAGTTTGATGCCGAACATCCACGGGTTAGAATCCTGGATCTCGATTTGCGAGCGCACCTGGCGGTTATCGGCTGACTCTGCGGTGATGCGGTCACGGATATCGGGCCACATCATCGAAGCCCGCGCCTGGTCAGTCGCCGGGGCATCATACGCGCCAGCGGTGACGCCGTAGATAAAGATGCCCCAATCCGCAGCCGCCGAGCGAAATGAATACAGCGCAGCCAGGATCATCCCGCCCACTAAGAGCGCCAGGATAGGAATGGAAATGCCAAATTCGGGCATAGCCTGGCCTCGCTCGCTTCGACGAGCGCAAGCGATCCCTCGTGGCTTACATCGAACTCTGCGGCGCTTGGGCAGCATCGCTCAACTCCCCGCGGCAGACAGCATGTTGTCAATCGCGGTGTTGAAGATGTCAATCACTGTCTGCCGAAAACGCGGGATGACGGCAACGCCGATAGCGCCAATTGCAGCCGCCAGCAAAGCGTACTCGACAAAATCCTGGCCTTCGTCTTCCTTGATGAAACGAACTAACGTATCCATTTCGAGCCTCCTATGATGAGAATTGGGTTGATTTGATGTTCGGTATGATTGGATGTCAAGAGATCGATCTTGAAGATATGATAACAATTTTTAAAGGGGGGTATCCCGCACGCGTCCTTTAACGAGATGCCTTTAGAACAGCCCATTCCCGGAGTACGGCATGATCAGCCCCAAGAGCAGCCCGACCACTGCCAGCACCCCGAACAGGCCGGCGCGCCGCTGGACGAGGGAGGCCCGCTCGGTGGTGCGCTCGACTACCAGCCGGTGCACTGCCGCCTGCAACGCGTGAACGCCCGCGCCAAGCGGCCGGTTGGTCGTGAAATACGCCTCCACATCCCGCAGGAACATGCTCATCTCCACATCGTCTGGATCGGGCAGATGGGCTTGAGTAACTGCGAAGGCTTTTGGTAAGCTCTGCCGGTCCATCTGCGCCACCAGCAGCCCCAGCAGGTTGCAGAATGGCCCGCCCACCGACGCCGTCCGGCGCAGCGCCTCCTGCACACCCACGCCTGCGTCTAAAAGCGAGTTGAGCACCGAAAGGCCGATCAGCATGTTGGAGCGCATCGCCTCGGCGCGTCGTTTGACTTTCTGTTGGAGCTGGTAGCCAGGCCGCCGCAGCCCCAGGTAGACGAAAGCCGCCGCAACGAACGGCGCCATCTCTGGCGCATCACTCAAAGCCACCCCCACTGCACAGCCTGCGCCGATCAGCAGGTAGACTGCGAACGTGCGTATGGCGGCGGCGTAGTAATCCCCCGGCGTCTCATAAGGCCAGCCTGCCCGCCGGAGCTGCTCGATCACGCTGCCCAGGTTCGCCGCCCGGGTGGGATCGAAGCGTCCGGGCAGAATATTGGCGATCAGCGCTTCCCAGGTCGGACGTCGGCGGGGAATGGATGCAGATGCGGTATATACTCCAGCCATACGGCTATGTTTTCCCAGGCTGACCGCATACTGAAAAGTCGAACCTATCTCGAAGACAAACAGGGTCAGCGCAATTGCGCCGATGACAGCAATTATGGCGACGATCATTGAGTTCATAGAGCGGCTCCTTTTTTGATGTTCTCTTTCTCCTCAAACTTTACCAAAAAGCCAAAGGGGGAGGTCGCCAGGCGTCCTTTTAGCTTCACCTGTTGATGCACCGGGAAGAGCAATTCGCTTAGAAGCGCCTTGTGCGCCGCCGTTTGGACAATGTGTCTGTCTGGCGGGCGCGGGTAGGCATGCTCGATACTGCCGCTGCCCGTCCCCCAGGTCGCGCCCCCAAACTGACGCGGCCACAAGGGGTACTCCTGACAGTCCCAATCCTGAGGCAGGCTGTCCTCCAACACGCCGTTATGCCACCGCAGAAACGCCTCAAAGCGCGGCCCCCACAACCCCAGCGCCAGGTTACGCCGTATCTGTTCGTCCCGGTTCCAGTTCAGCAGATCGACGCACTTGTGGCATAACGGCACGTTGTTCTCTGGACGTGTATAACGCCACGTCAAAACGGGCGGCGCTTGCGCCAAGCCTGATATGACCGAACGCCAGGTAACCCCAACCCTGCCGCAGCGCAGGCAGTAGTTTGGGAAATCTATCTTCCAGGGCATGGCCGCCGCGGCAGCAACAAACAATTCGTCCAGGTATGGCTTCTCACTGCTCAGAAGCTGCCGAGACAGACTCACCGCTTCGGGCGGGATTGACTTCTCGCCAGCAAAATCGAGCAGAGTCTCAGCGGAAGCAGCCAACTGACCGCGCTCATACATCGAGAATCGTTTCCGCAGCACAGCGGGGAGCGAAGCCGCGTGCGACCGCTGTACCGCCTCATTCACCCGACGCATGTCAGCTACCGCGTGCGCCACAAGAGCAAACACCAGGCCATCCACCGAAACGTTCTCGTCCCAATTTCCATCCCCATACGCTGGATTGGCCTTAACCAATGCCAGAAGCTCGGAAACCGGCGGCAGGTCGGTGGAGGGATCAGCTTCGATGATCAGGCGCGTGGATGGCAGAAAGGCAAAACTAAATGGGCGCTTGACCTGGTTGTATACCACCTGGCCTCGCTCATCCAAAGCCATGATCCGCAAGGGCGGGCAAAAAGCGGTGTGGAAGATATGCCGCTCGGGGAAAGGGTAAATGAAGATTAAGACCGTATCGCCGAGGGGGCGGCTGAACATTGCCCCCCACCCCCACTGCCAGGAATTGGTGAGAAGTTTGATTTTCATAGTTGGTTAGCTCATCCTTCCAGCAATGCAAATCCGGTTTCGCCCGCCGCTCTTGGCCTGGTACATGGCCTGGTCAGCAGCCTTGACCAAATCCTCCAGTGTTCGATGCTCAGGCCCAAGCGCGGCCACCCCTACCGAAATCGTGAGCAGGCGTTTCAGTTCTGGATATGCATCTGGTGTGCAGCGCGCCGAGACGTTCGCGTGAATGCGCTCGGCAACTGCCTGGGCTGTATTCAGATCGCCGAACGCCAGCACGATGAATTCCTCGCCGCCGTACCGGGCGCAGACATCGTAGCCGCGCAGGCCAAAAGCGGCTACTTCCGCCAGTCGGCGCAGCGCCTGATCGCCGGCCGGATGGCCGTAATCGTCGTTATATTGCTTGAAATGGTCGAGGTCGAACAGGATGATGCCGATCATCCCGCCAACCTTGCGGGCGCGGTGAAAATACTGCTCGGCCTGGCGGAAGAACGCTCCCCGATTGGGCAGCCGCGTCAGGCTATCCGTGTCGGCCTCTTTCCGCAACGGCAGAATCTCGAATCGTTCGGATTCCCGCAGGTTGTTGATCGCCATCACCAGGCTGACCGCCAGGAAGGTGCTTGCCAGAGCCTTGAGGAAAAACAACAACGCCGAGAGGTAGTTTTCAGGTTCGAGTAAATAGACGCCCACCGAGAACATCAGCACCAAACCATTCAACGCGGACGAAACCGTGAACAGCACAGCGGTGCGCTTTTGCAGATCAAAACTGGAAGCGACGATTGTCTTCATCCCAATAATTGCCACCATCAGCGAGAGCAGCGCCGAGAAGGCTTCGGCTCCGGCCAAAAGTTCGGTTTGCTGCAAATTCCTCATTTCATGTGCCAAAACGTGGCGCAGGGAGAAACCGTCTTCGGGTCTCTCCCTGCTGCCAGTCATACTACTTTTTGACCGTAGGCCTTCGCGAGCCTCTCCTGTGGTATATCGCCCACAGCCCGAAGAAAATAGCGGCGATGACCAGAAACGGGATCGAAGAAACGTCAATACCAAACATAGGAAACCTCCGTAGAATTGTGTAATTTCAGTTGAATTGTCACAAGTGAGTCAGGCGAACGGGTGAACGAATTATTTTGGTTATCTTTGCACCTCCTGTGGACCGGGCATCACAACGCTTTGCAGTGCGGGCGCAGCTTGCGTCCGTGACGCTCCCAGCGCCGCAACGTATTCACGCACTTCCGGCAGCCGGCGTGTCTCTTCGCGAGCGCGCGCTGCCTGGCCGCCGTATGCCTTGAGGAACTGCGCTCTGTCGGGGACTGGATCCTCCGACAGGCACAGGTAGCGCCAACCAAACTGTTCGACTATCCTGGCGATCAGCGGGTGCGAGAACTGCGGCTGGCCAATGTGCCCCACACGCTGAATTTCGGCCTGCACTTCGGCCCAGGCCTGGTATTCGTCCGGGGTGGGGTCAGCGGCTTCGAGCAAGGCAAAGGCCGCGTTGCGCAATTCAGCGATGGTCGGGAACCAATTATTTCGACCGAGGTGCTCCAAAACCGCCTTTTCCAACGCATCGCCTGGGATATCCGCCAGCAGGCGGATGTAGAGAGAGATCGTCTCTTTCTTGGGACCATAATTGGGATAAGCCGCGCCCAAAACAGCAAAACACTGCAATACGTCATTTTCAGTTGCCATTTGAATTGCCTTTGTCTGACAGGTAATCACGGATTGCCTGGAATGCTCTTGGCTCGTCAGGCTGCCCTTTGCGAGGACGCTTTGGCTTGTCAGGCAACTTTCCGGGTTTGCTTCGCCCGTTCAAGCGCCAATCTTCGAGCACCCTGGCGGCGTAATTGATCAGGTTATCCGGTTTGGCTACGCCCAGAGCGGTCGTCAGGGCATCGGCCAGCCATTCGCCGCCGGTCGACCCGGCAGCGCGTGCAGCCTGGTCGCTATCCATCATCATCAGCCGAAAACGCGCCAGGATGTCGGGGGAGATATCGCGCCCGGCGCCGCGGTAGACTTCGATGGCGCGGGTGAGTTCAGGTTCTATCACCAGGATCTTGGCCGAAGATGGCGCCGGTTCCTGTCGGGTTTCTGGTTGTCGGGGTTCCGGTTGGCAGGTTTCCGATTGACGGATTTCAGGTTGGCGGGAGTCCGGCTGCAGGTTTTCGGATTGACGGGAATTGCTTTGCGCCAGAATAGCAACGAACGTGAAATGCTGCGGTTTCTTGGGCCGCGAGAATGCAAAGTCTATCGCGACAAAAATGTCTTTCAGCGAATAACCATCAGCCAGCATTTGATCGAGCGCCTGGCGGTCTTTCTTGCTGGGCAGATAATCGCATCCCAACTGCGCTGCAAAGCGGCCAAAAACGTGACCGGGAATATCGTCCGGCGCAACCGCAGATAAATCCAGGCCAGTGATGTCCGGCGACGAGGACCGTGGATTGCGGGCGTCACGGGCAATCGCCGCGCAGAGGGTGAATTGCATCGGCTTTGAGGGCCGCTCGAAGGCAACGTCAATGGCCGCGATAATTTCTTTCAGCGTGAAATCTTCGGCCAGGAGCTTTTCAAGTTCGGTTTGTTCTTTGGCGGTTGGCCGGTAATCGGTCAGGCCTTTTCGAGCAGCAAAGTAATCAAATATCTTTGTGGCGCGTGCCGCATCATCCTCTTCATCCTCATCTTTAATATTTATGGGGTGGGACTCCCCACCGTGTGGGGTGGGACTCCCCACGGTGGGGTCAGATTGGCTGCTTGCCGTGGGGTGTAATGCCCCACGGTGATTAACAGGCGCATATAGAGGCTCCACAGTTTTGGACATCAGCCGTGCTTGCAAATCCCCTGCAAGAATGTAGACCTTCGATCCCCCAAATCGACCATGGCTATCGCGAAAGTCTTTCAGGTTTTCGGGAATTTGAGCAATCGATATAAACTCCATCTTGCTCAAACGATTAGTAATGTCGGCAATCGTCTTACGGTCTATCCCCAGCTCGGCCGAAAGCCCCAGATCGGTGACACGTGCATATAAACGACCCTCATCGTCTTGAGTTGCAAGCTCCAGATTGACCAGGTATTGCAAATCGTTTCCGATGAGCGGGCGGGCGTGCATCGCGATGGTGATGAGCACAATGAGATCGCTCGCACCGCCGCGCCGGCCTGTAAAGTTTTCTCTCAACCAACCGCTGGAAAGCGCATAATCGGTCATTGTGACCTTGGCTTGAGCAACTTCGCTCCAGTGTTTTCCAGAGCCAGCTCGCCAGAATAACGATTGGTCATAAGTGAATTGAAGAACTTGCCCGTTTGAATCGTTATCCGTCATAGCAGAATCATCCGGTGAGGCGCCCTGATTTGCCAGGCCAGACACTTTCTAATCGACCAAGCACTGAAACTATTGTGCATTTGCATCACCCCTCGCTACACTTTCGAACCTCGTCACCTGCGACCGGAAGATCAGATCCACTGTGCCCACCGGTCCGTTGCGGTGCTTCGCCACATTCAGCATCACAATATTCGCAGTCTCGTTGGTCCTGTGCAGAAACATCACCACATCAGCATCCTGCTCGATCCCGCCCGATTCGCGCAAGTCCGACAACACCGGTGTCTTGTCGGCCCGTTTCTCGATGGCCCGTGAAAGCTGTGCTGCCGCCAGTACCGGCGCATTTATTTCTTTTGCCAACGCCTTCATTTGCCGGGAAATATATGACACCTCCTGCACCCGGTTCTCGAAACGGCCTCCGCCGGCCATGAGTTGCAGGTAATCCACGATTACCAAATCCAGGCCACGCTCGGCTTGCAGCCGGCGACACTTTGCACGCAACTGCATCGGTGTCAGCGATGGCGTATCATCCAGGTACAAGCGGCCGCCGCCGATCACCTCGATGGCGTGAGCAAACAACGGCCACTCATTCTCGGTCATCCTGCCAGTACGGATGCGCTGCGAATCTATCCCCGTCTCTTGAGCGATCATGCGCTGCATGAGTTGCTCGTTCGCCATCTCCAGCGTGAAGAGCGCAGTAGTCTTTTTGCGTACCTGGGCCGCTGTCTTAGCGACCGACAACAGAAAGCTGGTTTTACCCATCCCTGGCCGCCCAGCGACCACGACAAAATCTGAAGGCTGCAATCCTTGTAAAATGCTGTCCAGATCAATGAAGCCAGTAGGAATGCCGGCAATCTCATCCTGGCGAGAGCGCTGTTCAATCTGGTCATACAAGTCGCTCAACACAGCCGAAGCCGGGCGCAAGTCGCGGATCGTCAACCGCTCGCCTGCGGCAAAGATCGCCTTCTCGGATTCGCCGATGACGGACTCAAGTGTGGCATCTTCCTGGTAGGCCAACTTCGCCACCTGGTTGGCGGCTTCGAGCATACGCCTGCGGATGGCAGCCTGTTCGATGATGCGCCCGTAGGACTCGGCGTGCAGGGAAGTGGGAACATTGTTGACCAGCGCTATCAGGTATGCCGGCCCTCCCACCTCGGCCAGATGCCCCACACGTTCGAGGTCTTGAGTGACGGTGAGAATGTCAATCGGGCAGCGCTGCTCCAGGAGCCGGGTGAAAGTCTCCCAGATCCAGCGATGACGGTGGATGTAGAAATCATTGACTTGCAGAAATTGCGCAATCGTGTAGTAGGCCTCGGGGTTGATAAGAACTGCGCCGATGACGGCCTCTTCTGCTTCTCGGGAGTGAGGAATTAGTTGATGCGGCAATCTATCTGTCATAATGGGGTGAAACCTGATCGAGACTCTTGGGTTGATGTGTCAATGCTCAGAAACCGAGAACTTTCTTGAACCTTGCGCTGAATCCTTCCGCGCTCCGCCATTCCGACACTATCGGGGAAGAAGTTGATAGGTTTACGACCTAGCGGTAGGTGACATCTGTGAGATTAAACGATGTGGTGTGAGGTGGTTGTTTCGATGTCATTGCTCTATCCTTATCTCTCGTTTTACTCGTTGCATTGTACGGCAAGGGTTGGGCAAAGAGCAACGGACAAATGTCGTTAATGTGATGAGGCAAATGTCGTTAATCCTCCCTGACAAATGTCCCTTGACGATAGTGAATGGTTGTCGATATGCGGTCATTACGATACCATCGTCACTAAGCATGTGGTCCGCCGGACCTTCTGCTGGTTGTGGCATAGTGAAGGGTAAGATTTATCGCCAGAGCACGCCAAGAGCGCAGAGAAAGGCATAACTGTGGTCTCTGTGCTCTGCTGTGAATCGCTCTTTTACGGTGGATCGCGAGCGCAGGTAATAATTCAGGAGTTCATCCATGCCCATCGACAAATGTTATAGACCCAACATTTCCGACCGCAAATAAGCGCGGCAGGCATTGTAGACGCGCCTGTAATATGTCTTTTGGGCTGTGTATGGTGTGGTGGAAGTAGCCGTCATCGCTTAACTGTCTGTACAGATGATCTCCCAAGGACAGTGCCTATACCTACCCCGTTAAGGCTGGAGATTTGATGGTTGGTGGGCAAAACCGCGCCATCTAGCGATGAGATCACCATCCACTACATCAGTTATTTGCTCGATGGAACGCAATTCGCTTTATCCGCAAACCCCATCGAATGCCACGTTGGTTGTTGAATTTGAAGTGCTCGAAATTCCCCCTACGACAGATCACGCCACGATTCGGTTTATATCGTTATTAATGCTCTCCCCACATACTAAACGAACATACCCATGCGTCGGTATCGGGTGCGTTCGGTGCATCCGATTGCCAATGATGACTGCACAAGCGATTCCTGCCAGTCGGGAACGGCGAACATGATCCGCCGCCCTGGGCTGATTTGCTGAATCTGGCGGATCAGGTGTACTTCAAATGGCAGCGGTATTAAATCATGTTGTGGGTCTACCCGCAAACTGAGATAATTTACGCCGCCAGGTCGAATGCGCGCCAGGCAGCTTCCCCAGGCAACGATTTGCCCGCCCGACGAGCGCATCGCCACCTGGCCGGATTTCTGGCCGCTGAATTGCCAGACAACTGATTGAATGGCTCGCTCGATCCAGGGTGTGTGAAAACGAGATTCTACCATCGGATCGTACCGGGTTGTGTGAGCGGGGGTGATACGCTGATCCAATTCGTAGCGGGTGCGCCAATCGGAAGGAGGCAATGAGATCAATTCGTAGCCGGCCGGCAGCGAATCACTCGACATAATCTCGCTTTCGAGGTTGAATTCAATCGAGGTAAAAACCCGCTCGAACCCCAGCTTCTCGTACAAAATGCAGGCCGCCTCGCTTTCCGCCGCCGCATCCAGAACGATCACCTTGCCTCTCTTCACCCGAATGGCGTCAATCGAGGCTTGCATGAGCTTCCTGGCAATCCCGCGTCCCCGGTATTCCGGCAGCACAACGATGATCCCAATTTCCCACCGGTCGGCTGTGCTTTCTGGGGCGAAGGTCACAAACCCAACTGGCTGAGCGTCCTCCTCCCAGATGAATCCTTGAAAGCTATCTCGCAACGAAGGCGATATCACCCCGCCAATGCGAATCAAAGGCCAAAGATTTCGCAGGCTTTTGAGCGCGTCAACCGCGACTTCCTTTTTATCAGCGCGCGTATCCTGGAATCCACGCAGGACCAGATCCACCCCAATAGATAAATCCGCAGGCGGCTTCAAGGGTCTCAACATGGGGTGTACTCCATCACAACTCTTGTGCCTTCCTCCTGATCCGAGACAACTCTCAGGTTCGCGCCGATCATCAAGGCGCGCTCTCGCATACCGATCAGACCATAATGGCCTTCCGACGCGATCACTGGCGGCAACCCAATGCCATTGTCTTCGATGGTGAACTCGATCTTCCCATTTTCCTGCGCCAGGGTTACGGCGATATCTTTAGCTCGAGCATGCTTGAGCGCGTTGGAAAGAGATTCCTGAGCGATGCGATAGATCGCCGTGGCGTGCTCGTCTGGAACGGCTATCTCTCCAATCCTGTTGCGCCAAGCGATTTCAGGGCCATTTTCACCAGCGCGCCGGCGCATGTCTGTAACCAGTTCCTCCAGCGCGGGCGCAAGTCCTCGGTTGAGCGCCGAAGTTCGTTGCATTTTGACGATATGCCGTAAGGTGGTGATGATTTCATCCACATAGCCAACCAATTCATGGTTGTGTTGGATGCTATGCTTGACGAACGACAGAGTTTGTAAAACTCCATCGTGCAGCTCACGAGCGACCTGCTTGCGTTCTTCCTCGCCAGCGCGAACGATTTGTTGAGACAGGCCGCGCAGCCTCTCGACAAGCTGGATATTGGCTGAGGCAAGTGCAGCTTGATGAGCGACGGTGGCTAATATACTGATATCTTGATCGGAATAAATGTCCCCGGCGATACGGCTGCCCAGGATGAGAATGCCCTGCAAGCGGCCTTCGAAAATGATCGGAACAAAAAGCTCACCCCAGGCGAATCGCCGCCAGCGCATCTGGCAAGAATCAGGCAGCAATCCCCAAAGATTCAGCGCTCGCACCGGCGCCTGAGCGTTGAGCAAGGTTTGGCATAACTCATCTTCCAACTTGGCGGCAAAGACTTCGTTGTTGGTTGGTCGTTGTAAATCGAGATTGTCGCCGTTAGTCAACAACAGAGCCGTTTGCTGGATACCCATCTGCTTGGCCAGATCGTTCGTCAGCAAGCTGATCATCGTATCTCGGTCGAGAGCTTGCGCCAGACGGCTGGACAGGCCGCCAGCGACGCTGGTGTGATCATAATATGAGCCGTAGAGGGTTCGGCTTACCCATCGGTTTGCCTTGTCCCGCAGAGCCGATGCAGGCAGCGCTACAACCACAGCTACCGCGCTTCCTATCAGCGGCATAAGCGCAGGCGATTTCAGGACAGTAGCAGCCACTAAAAGGGTGAGGAACGAGACCGTCAAAATCAGCAACCCCATGATGAAGAAAACAACAATGCGATTGATGATAAAGTCAACCTTGAGCAGCTTTCGTTGGTGGATGACATACGCATAAGATAACGGGATGAGAATCAGGAAAAGGGACGTGTATGCGCCATCCAAATAGGGCAGGCTGAATAAAATTGGCAGTAAAGTCAACGCCAGGAAAGGCACAAACCCTAGCGCCATCCCCCACAACACGATCCCGGTTTGTCGTTTTTGATCTGGGTCGCTTGTCCGAAAGAAACCCAGGAAGAGCAATCCCAGGCTGATCAACACCGATACGGCAAAAAATCCATAGACAAAATAATTGAGCCCAGTGTAGGCTGAGAAATAGGTTTTGAAGACCAAATCATCAACAAGTGTGACGCAGGTCAGGATAACTGAGATGATGGCAAAAAACCACGTAATACGTTTCCGATGGATCGGTGCGATGCTTGGCGCGGGGAAGTAGAGGTGTAAAGCTACCAGAAAAAAGCCGAGCAAAGCCCAAGCGATTTTCATGGTTGTTGCCGACCCCCAGAAATAGCTGGCCCCCGCCGGCCCGCCAGGTGCAACCGCGATGCCAGTCAGCAGCCAGA
>DYIZ01000033.1:30778-46380 GCA_020723385.1 Candidatus Aquidulcis sp. | reverse complement strand
CTCCGACCCTTGAGGCGGAGTAGAGCCTTTGACACAGGCCAATGTTGCTTGGAGATTGCTCCAAGAACCCCCCGCCTTTAGGCGTGGGGAGTGTCAGTGATCCTTGAATTCATCAATCGTTTTATTGAGCTTGTCATCTCGAGTAAATCATTCACGCCTGGAGCGTAATCATGGGTTGCCTTTCTTCGCTACGTTTCACTTCGCGGATCAAGCAAATAATACTGGGCTTCGTGTTAGTTTTTACGAGTCTGGCTTGTATTATCAATCAACCACTGGAATCAAAGCCTGTAGGCGAACAAACCACAGAGATCGTAGTTACTGGTATGTTAACCGCATCCCCTTCGGCGACAAGCCAGTTACAGAATGAGCCTCCTGCGACCGATATCGCCCGATTTTCAACACCCACGCCTCCAATGACTCTCCCTAGTGCTACCCAAACGGTTTCCCAACCCGAGACTGCTCTCCGCGTGGCGTACATCACATCTGGAAATATTTCATTGTGGGAGGGAGGGGATGTCAGCTATACCCTGACCAACACAGGCCAGGCCCGCGGCAATGTGAAGGATGTCAAAATCTCTTCGGATGGTAAAGTGTTGGCATTCATCCGCCAGATGGATGAGAACCACAATGAATTGTGGGCAATCAATACCGATGGCACAAACGAGCGTCAACTGGTTAGTAAAAATGATCTGGCTTCGTTGGACTCCACTGTGCTGGCCGTTGCGATCCATAGCTTCCAGTGGCAACCGCGGACCCATGTCGTTGCTTACAACACTCGCCCCGTAACTGAAGGGGTAGATTATCTTGCTCTACCCTATGGCGATCTCCGCACTGTTGATGTTGATACTTTGGCGCAAGGCTCGCTTCTTCCGCCCGGCGAGGCCAGCGATTTTTATTCTTCCCCGGGCGCGTTTTACTTTTCCCACGATGGCCGCCTGATCGCTATCATTTCAGCAACACAAATCAGCCTGATCAATGCGGATGGCAGCCATCACCGCCCCGGTTTGTTGATCTATGATTTTGTCAATACTTTTAGTGAATCCATTTACTATGCGCGCCCCATCTGGGCTGCCGATTCGAGCTATTTACTGGTAGCAATCCCATCTGCCAACACCTTGTCTGCGGCCAACACACCCACTCAACTGTGGTCCATTCCAATTGATGGAACTCCAGCTTCGCTGATAACTACCCTATCCACCGCCCCCTTTTTCGGGGGACCTGGGGTTTCATTTTCCCCCAACCTGGAAAAGATTGCCTTCCTGAGCTATCAATATAATTCGTTCGATGACCTCCTGGAGCTTCACATAGCCAACGCGGACGGGAGCAACGATATCGCCTATATTGTCGGCCAGTTACCCACCTGGGCATTTACCGGTTGGTCGCTTGACTCGGAGTGGTTTATTTTTGAATTCGTAGATGGCGCGATGTATTTGGGACAGGTGGGTGAAAGCTATCGGCAGTTTGCCGAAACACGCCGCGTCGCGTATGTGAGTTGGTTGGATGAGAACCATTTCATCTATGCCATCGGCTCTTTGGGAGAATGGGATCTCTACCTGGGCGATGTCAATGGAGCCAGCCAGTTCATTGGGAAAATACTGGAAGAAACCCCCGCCTACGATTTTTGGGTGGCTTTTCAATGAAGTAACAGGGGCAGGTAAAGCCGTCTGAAAACGGTAATGGGTTGGGTCGTTTCAGCCTGACCAGGTAGACCAGTAACAGTGAGAGTTACGCTATAGGTTCCCACCGACTCGTAGGTATGCCAAACGCTGCTCCACGGAGAATCCGATCTATTGCCATCCCCGAAGTCCCACCAGGCGGTGGTGCAGCTTCCGATGGAACGATTCGTAAAGTGAACAGCGAGAGGCGTAAAACCCTGATATGGGTCGGCGTCGAACTCTGCCAAAATTGCGCCTACTGCTCCGAATTCATAAGCGCCGATGTCACAACCGGCATTGCCGTCAGCGTTTCCGTCCACAGGGCGGGTGTAGCCGCGGATATCGGTCGGGGGGCAGACACTGTCGTCGCCGGCGTCTATAGCCGGGCTGGCGGCAGAGAGCTGCAAGCCATAACTTTCTCCAGAAATGGGGCCAATGAAGGCAGGCTCCTGGAGCCAATTGTGAAGGCTGGGGAATGGCGGAGTTATATAGCGTAGACCGACATTTCTTATCCCAGAAGGAAAAGCTATACCGTAATCATTGTCAAAGATCAGTCCGTTACAGTTTTGCTGGTAATAGAGATAGGTCAATTTGCCGTCATCATCATGTTCGGGATCGTAAGCAATATCTCCTAAGAACAGATTATTCCGTCCGATTAATTTTTCGCTGCCATTGCATTGGTAGGGTCCTTCGTGTGGTTCAGCGAAAATAAGCCCATCACCGTGGCCATAAAAGGTAGTGTTGGTGATAGAGACCTGCTCCCCACCCAAGTAAGCCAGGGAGAGGGTGGTTCCAGTCCCACTGGGTCGGCAGTGATCCACCCCATAGGTAAATGGTTGATTTTCGAAAAAAGCGCAGTTTCCCACCAATACGCTATTGACAATTGTGACCTCTCCAGCAACCTTGACCTGGTTGCCAGCGTTGCCTTCGGCGTGGATGCGGTTGAGCACGGTTGTTCCCCCGAGGGTGTGATAGAGTAAATCCAGGCCATCAGAGGTGTTATGTAAAAAAGCTGAATCTTCGATGATCCAGTTACCACCCGTCGCACCAGTTCCCACGCCGTCCCCGTAGCCGCCAGCGCTTTGCCCCCGGCAGTCGTGCGGCTCTTCACCTGGATAAGTTTCGCCACAGCCATTCCATTCCACCGTCCAATGACGAAAGTACAAGGTGCCCGAGTTGCTAGAGTCTCCTATATCCCCTTCCCATCCAGTGTAGCCGTTCCCGGCGATGCGCACGTTTTCCACCGTCCAATCGGTGAGCCGCCCGGCACGAATGCCGGTATGCGCCAGTCCGTGGATGTTCAGGTCGTGGAGGTAGACGTTGGCCGAGTCTTCAGCGTATAACCCGGCGCTGGCCCAATCGCCGTATGGAAGCGCATCGCGCTCACAGTCATGAAACTCGACGCAACTGGAATGATCGGTGATTTCCAGGCAGCCCACTTCGACGTTGCTGGAATCAGTCAGGTTAAGGATGTACCACGGCCGGCCTGTTCCCCACAATTCTGGCGGGTTGGCGCAGCCGGCATCCCAGCCTGCGCCGAGGATGCGAGTGGGGTGTTCAGGATCGGGGCCGGATAGGATCGGTTGCATGAGACATTCATAGGATCCAAGCCCATCATCGCAGTCTTCTGTCCCCGGCGCGCCGGAACCCATCTTGTAGCTTCCAGATGCAATGATCAGGGTGTCGCCGCCGGCGATGCGCGGCGAGGGCAGTACTCCCCCTGGGCCAGGAGGGGGCAAGGCTCGAAAGGGGTGATCCCAGGCGCAGGGTTGGTTAACTCCGCTCCCAGGATATGGGGCATCTACCCGGCCATTACATTGTTCAGGTGATCCACCATCAGTACGGATGTAATAGGTCACGACTTGGAAGATTGTATCGGGTGTTTTGGCCGCGCTGCTGTTTATCCGAAAAACGAGCCAGGACAATATCCCAATAGCCAGGATGACTATCCATTGAACGTTCTTGTGGCATTTAGGATGAAATAAACCTCGCAGATTCATTCCACTACTGCTTTGTTTGAAAATTCGACTGAAATGGAAGGTTGTGGGAAAGCGGACAACCGGGAATATGGAGCAAACTCCGTATTCACTCCCCACTACCGCTACGATGACGGCGATGACAGGCCTGTCTTGCAGGTTAGATAAGCCCTGCCAGTCTGCCATTTCTCATCTTGCTCCATCAGCAACGCACTAATCAAACGCAAACAAGCGGCGTCATTCGGAAAAATACTGATGCCACGAGTACGGCGTCCGATTTCGCGGTTGAGTTGTTCCAGGCCATTGTTGGTGCATAGTTTGCGCCAGTGTTCGGCAGGGAAGGAGAATACAGATAATCCTTCTGGTAGATTAGTAACCAGCCAGGCGGATAAGCGAGGAGCTATTTTTTTGTATTTCTGTACGATTTGCTTCAGATACTGGTCTGCAGTTTGACGATCGGGTGCATTGAAGACCATACCGATATCTGTCTCTAAATCTCTGAGCATTTCTTTGCGAGATATATAAGCGGTAGCGTTTTGTTGGAGATGCAACTGGCAGCGTTGCCAGGGAGTATCGTCAAAGACAGCTTGGCGGGCAGCCCGCAAACCTGAATGATCGTCGCTGGTGATCAATCGCACATTACGTAATCCACGTTGTACCAGGCTTTGCAAAAAGGTACGCCAATGTAGTTCATGTCCCCCTATAGAAACAGACACGCCCAACAACTGTCGTCTGTTTCTTGGATCAATGCCCATCGCGGTCAGAATTGACAAGTCGCCGATGCGCCCATGCTGA
This sequence comes from Candidatus Aquidulcis sp., assembly GCA_020723385.1. Classification (GTDB taxonomy): domain Bacteria; phylum Chloroflexota; class Anaerolineae; order Anaerolineales; family UBA4823; genus DYIZ01. The sequence goes on along the minus strand of DYIZ01000033.1, from coordinate 41,954 downwards.
CGGACCTTCTCATAACGAGCATCCAGAAACAGATAGCAAATTTCACCCAAAGGACGGTTCCGCCAACTTTCCAAGTCCAAATCTAGCTGTGCGGCAGCGCTGCTAACTACCGGTGCTGATACCGACGCACCGCAGAGTCGTTCCACAATAGTTTTTACTTTGCGGGTAGATACGCCCTGAACATACATCTCGGCAAAGGTCAGTGTGAGGGCGCGCTCACTCCGTAGCCCTTTTTCCAAGGCTTGAGGGTAAAAACAACCTTCCCGTATCTGCGAAGGGTTAGAAGCGATCTCTCCCATACGGGTCCTGGCTATCTTCGATTTGTATCTATCAGCCCGCCCTTGCTGCTCGAATGAGTATTGGTGAGGTACCGCTCGTAAAGATTGTTGAGCAGCTTCCGCTTCCATAGCTGCGTTTACTATTGCTTGGATTAGTTCTGGTACGATATCAAAGCCACGCGTCGCAATTTGTTCTAAGATTTCCTTCGGTAAAGTAGAATCGCCCTGGTAGGTCATGGTACTGCTCTTTCGGAATGTTGTGCTGGTTTCGCACGTGTTTGTCACACGAAAAAAGGGTGATATCAAATCTTATTCATGTACAAACCTAGGAGCCTGCTGAAAAAGTCCCTTTTCCATTTCCGAAAATAAATTATCAATAAATGGGACACACAATATCAATAATCAAATCACAAATTCTGTGTCCGCATCCTGATATCGCCTGTTCAATTGGCCGTGTTATTACTAAAGTAGAAAGGTTCCGCAATGCGATTTTTCAAGGATGGGGTTTTTCAGCAGGCTCCTAGGACGATTATACATATGTATTATGGGAGAATCCTGATAATCTTACTTTACCCCTTAACCTTCGTATGACTCTCTTACGAGGTCTGAATTGGATGCATAATGGTTTTACTGCTTGTGGTTATGAGAAAAAACAGCAGCTATCGTGAAAATGATATGGATATTATGCTACTCATCGGACTGGATAGCGCGCAAGTCGCGGCTGATGGTGGTCTGGCTTACTCCCAATGCCTTCGCCAGGATCATGTCTGTTGGACGTGCCTCTTGAGCGTGTACCTGATCAAGCAACTGCCGCAGGCAATCTCGACGAGTTTTCACGTTATCAACACCAACAGGATGTAAAGCAGGGACTTCCCATAAAACCACAACTTCTTCCCAGGGATGAAGCGGCCGTCCGGTTGGCGCTCCGCTGAACGGTAAGCGAACAAGATTCCTTTCAGCAGCGTATCGGTTATAAGCCCAATCGAGCCGGCGATTCCGAGGCATATTTAACAAGCGCGAGCGCCACTCTGCTGGCAATCGGGAAGCATGTTCCTGAAGCAAAGAATATGCCTGGGTAAAGTGGTGTTGTGCCTTGACAATCGCTCCCGATTCGAAATCGTTTCCCAGCGCCTCCATTGCTAAACCAATATAATAGTGAACCCGATGGCGCTGGTTAGGTGTGGCAATCGGCAAACTCGCCAGGGCGCAAACTAAAGTTTCGTAGCCCACACTTAGGTTGCCCATACGGATATCCACGTTAGCTTGGATAGCTTTTATCATTGCGTGATTTATGTAAATCCCTTGATTTTCAAAGGTGATTGTTGCTTGAATTAAAGATTCTCTAGCAAGCTTGAACGCGCCTTTTTCTAAATATAGCAAGCCAAGTAATAGGTGAGCTATGCCATTCAAATCACCAGCATCATTGTCAAAAAAAAGCCGACCCGTCTCACGCAGGATGATATGAGCACTGTCATACTGCAAACGCTCCAGATCCAATAAGCCTTGCGTCAATCGTGCTGTAGCTGCTCCTAAAGAGTCTCCACTCTCCAACCATAGAGAAAGGGAGCGTTGCAATAATTCGTCCGCTTGGTCAAAACATCCTATCCATAAATATGTGCTAGCAAGGCAATATAGATTAGGTGCATTTAGAATGCCATATTGCTCACTGGTAGAAATTGCACGCTCAAAATAGTTTATAGCTTCGATCTCGTTCCCTAAAGCGGTTTCGACGACGCCCAAGTTCGATAATGCATTCACAACTTGGACATTATCGCTATGATTTTTAGCAATTTTGTGTGCCTGTTCAAATTGGTGTCTGGCAATAGAAAAATTCCCACATTTATAAGCGGATAAGCCTAGACTATGGATGGCGGCTGCCAGGGTTTCTGTATCATGATTAACTTCCGCGAGGTTTTTGGCTATTTCCAGGTGTTCAACCGCTATATCTTGTTTTTTCTCTGTGCGGCCAATGATAAGATGCAGACGCATAGATAGACGATTCTTTCGCTCTTCATTGTTGTGCATTTCTGAAATTGAATGGGTTGTAAGAATTCCCAGAGCTTCTTCTGCCAGGTTATTGGCTCCATGATGGTTGTGACGCACATAAAGCCAGTCAGCGCGGGCTTGCATCCATTCCAGTCGTTCGTAGCTATCCTTGGGTAAAATCATATCGAGAGTGTTCAAATCGGTAGCCCTCTCATTGGTTAGCCCCAAACAACTATAAATTTGTTGGCGTGTTAGCAACAATCGAACCTTCCAGATTTGGATTTCTTCAGAGTTCAGATGACAATACTGTAAAGCCTCCGTAGCTTTAGATATCAACTCTGCGGCGAGGCGGTAACCACCTCGGCTCAGTACTTCTCCAGCAGCTTGATTCAATAGAGAAATGGCTGTTTCCCATAATCCGCCTTCAAGGGCATGTCGGCTTGTTATCAGCGCGGATGCCCCATTATCTTGTAGCAGTTGAAATAGACTGCAATGCCGCCTACGATAATTCGATAATTCCATCGCCCCGACTATGGCATTTCGGATCTGTTCATGGGAACAATAATACCCCAGACTACCTTCTTTCCAGAAACGAGCATCAAGCAGATGTTTGGCATTGTTCAGCACCACTTCAACTGGAATTCCACAGAGTTTTTCTAGCATTGTGGGGGTAAGCTCCCCATCGTGTAGTACGGAAAATGCCAGCATTTCAACTTCAACGACTGGAAGACGAGCTACCCGTCCGAGAATGACGCTCTCCAATCCGGACCAAGGGATTGTGTCTAGCTGTGTTTTATCCAACCGCCAGTTCCCTTCTGCCTGCCGTATAAGCACACCGCGTTCAATAAATACAGCCAGCGCCTCCCGGATATACAGTGGATAACCTGAAGTTATTTCATAGAAGCTGTTCAGTGTATCAGATGTCATTGGCCCAAGGATTTGTCGAATCAAGTAATCTACATCGGTTATGGTCAAAGGAGCCAAGGTAACACGCTTGGCGGCAACCATCAGATCCAACTGCTGAATGACTTTCCAGCATTGATCCTTTTCTCTCATTTCACTGGCTCGATAGCTGATGACAATGACCAATGGTTTCCCTTTCTCGCCCAGATCCGGCAACGGAGTAGTGACAATGGCGGAAAACAAGGCCATCTCTTCATACGTTGCCAGGTGCATATCATCCAGTATCAATAACAATGGCTTTTGGATTGTCGCCGCTGCTAATATATGGCTGATGGTATCATGGATCTGCGCACGATAATATGCATCCCCAATGAATGGCTCATCATGGATTCTCTCGAACACATGTCTCATCTGAGGAAAAAAACGGGCTGCTGATCCAAGCCAACCTTCTTCAAGGTAAAGGGAGATGTGTTCCATCCGTAATGGATTCAAAAATTGGCTTAGGGCATGTTCCCAAATATTACCCTGTATACTCGTTGCAAGGGGTGTCACTATCGCTACTTGCCAATCACGCCAACGCGCATCATCTGCTAGTGCAGTAAGTAAATGACTCTTCCCTACACCAGCTTCGCCCTCCAGGAGAGCCACGCTGATTCTCCGTTCTACGCCACTATTAGAATCACGGGAAGGCTCAACCAGCCAGGTAAGAAATTGTCTTCGTTCTGCATCGCGACCAACCAATGGGAAATCTCGAGGCAGTATGTTAGTTCTCTGGTGTGACGCTTGCGTATTTTGACGCAATATCGCGTGATATACTTCTTCAGTTTCAGGGGATGGGGTGATATTCAATTCTTCGCTAAGGGTCTTGGCAAGCTGTTCGTATAAGTCAATAGCTTCCGATGTGCGGCCTAAAGTATGCAAACACTGCATCAAAGCTCGAGCGCCGGCTTCATGAAATGGTTCAAGGCTCATCAATCGCTGGAATAACGCCACAGCGATCGGAAACTCGTTTTGCTGCTGAGACATAAGAGCGAGATACTCAAGTTGTTCGATAAATCGTAAGCGTAAAGTCTCGCGTTCTATTACAACCCAATCTTGCTCGAGTTCTGGGAACAGTAATCCCCGAGATATTGACAGGAGGCTTTCTGGCGACAGTGTACTTCCAAGTTTGAACAGATTCATTAACTCGATGAGATCACAGGAATCTCGCTCGGATAAGGAAAGCCCCAGTCTGGTCCCATCAATTTGCAAGCGTCCAGGTGGAAAGCGTTTACGCAAGTGATACAAAGTGTTTGATAATCTACGCCTTGCATCAGCTTCGGAACAATCAGGCCAAAGTTGGCCAACCAGATAAGATCGTTCCAGGAGCCGTCCATGATGAAGTAAGAGTAGAGCAAGCAGGGAATGCGCGTAGGAGCATGGTGCAATATCCAGGTTTCTACCCTGATAAGACAATTCAAATGGGCCAAGTGCGCGAATAACGAGGCCTGTTTGTGAGAATAATTCATTGTGTGGCAGTAAATCCCGATCCTCTTTATAGGATGCCGCTTCCACAACAGGTGAGATTTCTGCCAAGGGAATAACCGCTGGTTGCTTTATTTTTTCGCTTAGGTGATCCTTAATATCTGTCAGGCGATTCCAGGCATCTATCAAGGCTCGGTTAACGGGAATGTTATGCAAGTATGCTGATTGATCAACCTGATCTGATATTTGTTCAACTCGTTTCAATAGTAGGTCGTGAGCTGATACAAGAATTGCCTCAGCCTGAGTGGCTTGACTGGCGCTCAGAACTTGATAGCAGGTCAGGTAAATCCAGAGAGGATCATCGGTGCTATTGATGTTTAGTTCATCTAGATCTGCCAGAATCTGTTTAACCTGCCCCTGTGCCTTACGAAGGTTGCCTTGCAACAAGGCTATACGTGCCAAGCCAGCCAGAGGCTCCAAAGCAAGCTTACTCTCGCTTAGTTGGAGACGTAATTCTAGAGATTTCTGATAAGAGTGGGAAGCTTCATCCAGGCAATTCATCTTGGATAATATATGGCCTTGATTGGTTAACGCATAGGCCTGGAGGCGGCTTCCTCCAAAAAACTGGGTCGCTTGTAAGGCCTGGTGGATATAATCAAGAGCCACATCATTCTTATCAAGATAAAAATAGCACAAACTCGAATAAATCAACCCCCAACATTCATTCAAACGGTTTCCATTCTGTTTGGATAGGTCAATGACCTGCTCAAAGATAGATTGAGCCATGGGGTAATTGCCCTGGTAAAGGGCGATACATCCCACATTGATCAAAATAACACCCTCACTTCTTTGATCGCCGATCTCTCGGCAAATCTTCATGGCTGATTCATAATCATCCAATGCAGCTAATAATTTGCCTTGTGTCATAGCCAGGGTGCCCAAATTTGACCATGCTTGGCTTTCCAATGAAAGATCACCGATCTGGTGACAAATCTGTAGGGCCTGTTCGTAACAATTTTTTGCTAATTCATACTCACCTTGCCGGTAATAGACTAGTCCCAGATTATGTAGCGAACTGCTTTCACCCTGTTTTTGACCAATTTCACGGAAAAGCTGTAAGGCCTGTTCAATATATTTTTTCGCAGATAGATACTCTCCATGCTCAAGCAGGAGGTAAGCGAAATTGATAAGAGCTTTACCCTCACCTGGGCGATTATCAAGTTCCTGATAGATTTTTAAGGCCTGTTCAAGGCATTGTCTGGCCGAATCGCTGCTTTCTATGAAGCGGGAAATTACACCGAGGTGGTATAAAATATCTGGTTCAAGCTGGCGAAACCGCGACGAACGGGCATGAGATAAAGCCAGATTTAATTGTTCGCGCGCATCCAGGAAATTTCCCTGTCCTTCTAATGCTATTCCCCATTCTAAGTACCCTGTTGCTTTTTCCAGGGGTAGACATACAACATTAGCGAGGTCAACAACCGATTGAGCGGTATTAATAGCCCGACTAAATTGGCTAAGTGCATTTAAAAAATGTGCATGTTCAACCAATAAACGGCATAGCAAGGATTTGGCTTCAAGTAACTCTGTTTTGTTGGTTTCCAAAGATGCTTGGAAACCAACCACGGCCTTTTCTAAAATTGTTTCGCCTTCCTGAAAAAGGTTGGTCAGCTCGAAATATTGCGATAGGCCGGTCAGGCTACGGTGAAGTTCACTTATCCTAACCCGTTCAACTCCCCAATTCCAAGCATTCAATACATTATCCAGTTCGGCGCTTACATCGTCTAATGCCTGTTTCTGTTTGGAAAAATGTTGGCTGCGTTCTTCTAGAAAGCCGGAGAAATATGTGCAATGCTTATCCCTGGCCTGAACATTTATTTCAGGCTTATTAGCTACATACTCAATGGCATACTGCCGTAATACTTCAGGCAGCTCGTATTTGCCATTCACGATGTTCTTGCGAAGGAAGGATTTCGCAACGAGGGCTTCGAGAAAAAAAGGTGATGCATCAGCTACATATCTGGCAGCATCATTGCAAAAACCACCGCTAAAAACTGCAAGGCCGTTAAGCGTTTGGCGCTCACTTTCCGAAAACAAGTTCCAACAAGATTCTAGCACTGCCATAAAACTCTTTGTCGGATATGGCAAGCCGGGCTGGTTATCCGTTAGAAAAGCCAGATTATGTTCGATTTCCGCCGCAATCTGTTGGCAGGAGAAAGTCCCCAGCCAGGCAGTGGCTAATTCAATTCCCAGTGGAATCCCATTTAGTAAACGGCAAATGCGAGCGATAGCGAGGTAATCATCCTTAGAAAATGTTAGGTTTGGATATTTCCGCTTTGATTGGCGCAGAAAGAGTTGCACTGAACTATAACGCTCTAATAATCGCTCATCTTCAGAGTCAGGTACTTCTAATCCTAAAATTGTGTAAATAGATTCTTCCGTCAATCCCAACCGAACCCGTGATGTGACTAGGCACACCATTCGGTGCGCAACATCCAACATCTCTGCAAGGAATGAACCATCCAAGTGAACGCCAAAACCATCAAGCACCAACAGAAAATCCTGCTTTATCAAACGAAGTGAATTCAATAAATGCCTTTTAGGGTTACTCTCTCCAGCAAATGAGATGTTTAGCGCGTTCCCAATGGCATAAACCAGGTGATTTGTGGAATTGATATCAATAAGGTGCACCCAAAAAACGCCTCCTGGGAACCGATCCAAACTTTCGGATGCGATCTGGAGCGCCAGACTAGTTTTTCCAATCCCGCCCAATCCTAGCAAAGTAATCAGGCGTTCATCGTGTAACCTGTCTTTCAAAGCCAGGATTTCCTCTTCACGACCTATAAATTCAACCAATCTCGAAGGCAAATGATGATGAGGCGAAGACTCGTGCGCCAATTCATCGGTTAACTTTTTACCCGGGATATCCCCTGACCATTCCCACTTGTCACTGACCTTCTTGAGATAACCAAGCCTAGAGAGGTAATCCAGTCCTTGCGTCAGTAGGTCTGGCAATCCCCCAGTTTCAGTATAGAGCCATTGGCTGAGGGCTGGCAGTGCATCATCATGCAATTGATACTTTAACCAATTCTCCACGCTTGCTAACGACAGTGGTTCTAAGCGTATCTCCACTTTGTTTAGCACCGATGAGAGGAAATCAATATGTGGATCTTCGTCATTGCATGTGTACACAATACACACTCGAGGCAGATCAGAATAAAAGTAAAGATCCTCAATTAATTTGAGCGTAGATTGATCAATGTATTGCAGGTGGTCCAAAACCAAAAGGAGGCCAGCTTGCTCTTTTTCAATAATCAATGTTTTTAATACTGCGCCCCAGTGTTCCATTCCGACCAAAGGATTAGGTAATTTGTCCCAATCACGACAAGCTTGAAGCAATGCCCCAAATATACGATTCTGTAAGCCGGCATTCCCATCTATAGCCAGGATAGCAAAATTTTGCGTGTGGATGTTTCGGCGAGCTTCTCCCAAAAAACGCGATTGACCACAATTGACAGGGCCGACGATTCTTAATACACTACGGCCGAAACTCAAGTGCGAAGATAGGAAGGATTGTAAAACATCTTTGGCCAACGTTTGCTCAATAGTTAATAGGTCTTGCACAGGCTGTTTAATTTCTGCATCGTGTGATTCTTCACTGACGATGCAACCTGTCCCGATGCGATTCGCCCGGTGGGTCCGATGAATTAGCGTTTCGGTTAATTCTTCTAAATTCGGAGCATCTGTGGGAAAACTCGCAATTCCAATGCTAACCGAGCATGATAAAGGGGGCTTACCAGAAAAGGGTATCGAAGCAATATTATTCAGTAACCGTTCTGCAAGAATGATAGCCTGACTTTTCTCAGTCCAAGGCAACAGAATGACCATTTCGTCCTCCCCAAAACGAAATGGGAGATCGCCACTCCGGATAGTTCCTCGCACGCGCTTAGCAAACTCTGACAACACCTCATTTCCTCGAAAGGTTCCAAACTTCTGGTAAATAGATTCGAAGTTATCAATATCGATTAACAACAGCGAAAATTCACGACCATGGCGACGAGTTAATGCAATTTCATCCCTTAGACGAGCTTGAAACACCTGGAGCGTATATACATCCATGAGAGAATCATAGAGCCCATTTAGCGGATAGTTTTCTTTTATTTCACTCACGCTCGCCTCAATTTTTCTTTCTGTTAGAGCTTCCAGAAATTCACTTCCTCAACGGTTTCTTTCGCCCTTCGCTCCACAAAATGGCGAGGTCAGGGAATAAGGTCGAGAAAGGGTCTTAGAATACTCTATCTGATTGTGGTGGAAGGATTGAATAGGTTGCCAGTTCAGTTTAGATGGTTGATGTTTTGGGTAGTCTCTTTTTGGAGCAGTTAGCATTTCACACAAGTGAAAGCCGGCAGGTCTTTAACAGTCCAACATGATTGGACAGGTGAGCGGCTATGGTCGGGATTCTTGGCATATATTTGCGGCTTGTAATAACATACCCACAGGATCCCCGAAGATGTCCTCGTGCCATCAAATCGCCCGTGCTCATCGTGTTGTTTGACCATCTGCAGATACAGCCAATCGTCGCCTGGTTTCTTGAGCGTGGGTAGGCGTCCGCGTCTGCTGTATTCAGGCATCTTATCATACAACTCGATCATCGTCTCCGCATCAAATAACACATTGGATGCCGTCTGCTGGGGAATTGTTTGCGCTGTGCTTCCCAGTGCATCTCTTTGCAGCCGGTCAACGCTGGAGCATAGCCGATCTGTCCTTTACCCGCAAGAGCTTTAGCCGTTCTCCGAAGCTTACACAAATCTACACATGGCAGATTGAGGTTCGGTTCCTGCTTCGTCGAGGACTGCCGGGTATCCCGGTCTTGCACCCTCTCCACAGGCGTCACTTTCCGCGGAACTCGCGGTAGTTTCCGTCAAGAATACAGCACTTGCTCCAGATTCAGCGCCGCGTTCAGGTCGCGGTCAATGACCAGGCCGCAAACTTCGCAAGTGTAGGTGCGCTCGCCCAGGCTCATTGCGGCTTTGACGTTCCCGCAGCACGAGCAGCGCTTGGTGGATGGGTAGAAGGGGTCGGCCAGAAAAACCTGGCAGCCATACCATGCGCCTTTATAGCTCATCTGCCGCCGGAACTCGTACAGCCCGACATCGGCAATGGCTTGCGCCAGGTGATGGTTCCGCAACATCCCGCTCACGTTCAGGTCTTCCAGCACAATCGCCGACTTGGTTTTCGTCAGCAGGCTGGTTGCCTGATGAAGCGCGTCTTTGCGGATGTTCGCCACGCGCAGGTGGGCTTTCGCCAATTGCTTCACCGCCTTGCCCCGGTTGGCGCTTCCCTTGTGACGCCGGGATACTATGCGGTTCAGCCGCTTGATCTTGCTCAGGTTGCTCTTCAAAGCCCGCGGGTTCTCGATCCTACTGCCATCGCTCACGGTTGCCAGGCGGGCAATCCCCAGATCAACGCCCGCTGCCAGACGATGGTTCTCCGCCGGATGTTCTTTATCCACCGGGTCGGGCATTTCCATCTCCACCTGCACTGAGACAAACCAGCGCCCGGCGCGTTCGCTCACCGTGGCGCTCAAAATGTGAACACCCCCGGTAGGCAAATAACCGCCCTCCTTCAAACGCAGCACTCCCAGGCGGGGCAGTTGGATGGCCTTCTCAAAGATGTGGATTGCCCCCGTCAGACGAAAACTGCCCAGGCCATTCTTCTTGGACTTGAAGCGCGGAAAACCGACTTTGGTATTCTTGCCAGCCTTCTTCTGCTTCACGCGCCGAAAAAAGTTGGCATAGGCTTGATCCAGGTTGCGCAGCGCTTCTTGCGGCGCACATTTGGAGACCCCATACATCCAGGTCAACTCCGTTTTCTTCAGCGCATTCAGTTCGCGGTGAAGGTCAATTGCGGTAGGGACTTTCTGCCCAGTCTGGTAGGCTTCGATCTTGCGCACCAAACCCCAATTGTAAGTGTATCGCGCTGCGCCAGCATGTTTGGCGCAGGCCGTTTTCTGGATATTGTTCAGGTCCAGCTCGGTCTTGAAGGCGCGCAGAATAATCACAGAACAATTGTACTATCAAATATGTTTCCTTGGCTGCTGTTTGACAAGATTTGTGCAGAATTGTCCACTTTTGCGTAGATTTTAGCCTGCAGATACTACCCCCATCCTGGCGCTTGGTTGTGAGATTGTCTCCAATATCCATCAGGCTTTGGCTGATAAGCAGGTGCTACAAAGCGACCACCTATGGACAGCGGTTATATCAACGCCAACCAAATCCGGGACGCGCAAGTGAATGATATCGTTCGTATCATGGGGTATCCTATCCCTGAACGGCACCAGTTCATATTGGCCGCACCCCGGATTTTGATCATCAGCCGGGCCAGGTCGAGCAGGCTGATCGGCTCATCGTTGCCCGGATTATAGATTTATCCATCGGCAGTAGGATTGGCGGCGACCCGCAGCAAGGCATCCACCACATCGTCTACGAAATTCAGGTCGCGAATTTGGCCTGCGTTCCCGTAGATTTGGATCGGCTGGGCATCGG
>DYIZ01000033.1:0-30768 GCA_020723385.1 Candidatus Aquidulcis sp. | reverse complement strand
GGCGAGCAGGCGCATCCATCAGCCGATGAAGGATTTGCGGTTACCGCTCACGCGCATGCGCGGCCCGTACACGTTGATCATGCGCAGGCTGACGGTGCGCAACCCGTAAACGCGATGGGCGACGAGGTGATAAAGCTCCCCGGCCAGTTTGGTGATGCCGTTATAATCTATCGGGGTAACGGGGTGTTTTTCGTCCACCGGCAGGTAACGCGGCTTTGCGTAAACCTGTCTCGTCCCAGCATAGACGATCTCGACGCCAGGATTTACCTGCCGGTAGGCTTCGACGATGATGATCGGGATTCCGGCGTTGATTTGCTGGTCAGCCAGGGGGAGTCTCTTGCTGCCGATGTAGCTGATCTGGCCTGCTAGGTTGAAGATGGTGTCTTACCTCCAGATCGCCTCGGCTGCCAGGGCAGGGTCGCGCAAGTTGCCGATTACGAACTGTACCGCGTCCTCGATTCCGTTCAGGTTGAACCGGTTGCCTCCGAAGCTGGGGGCGAGCGAATCGACGATCAACACGTGCGCGCCGAATCTCGCCAACCGATAAGCCAGGTTGCTGGCGATTTTCAACTTTCCTGAGATAGCTTGATATTCTTACGATCTGGATCCTGTTTCCAGATCAGATACGAATAGATTAACAAAATTAACGTCCACAAAAGACTGTAAACCAGAAGGAAGCAAACCCAAAAATCGCCAATCACGAGGATGGATCCGGCTATCAAAATTAATCCCAGCAGGAATAGCAGCTTGCCACCTAAACGGTGCGTTTTATTCCACGATAACTCACTCGACAAGGTCCAGGGGGTTCTGAAGCCGGCAAAGTAATTACTCCGGATTTTGCCCAGGTAGTTGCCCATCACAATGCTGACAAGGCCGGCTAAGATAGGCCAGTAATTGGCGATAGTGGGGCTGCGGCCGAGGATGTCGAGCAGTGTTATCGTGTGGATAACAATAAAGAACAACAGTAACATCGCCCAAATGGTGGTCAGGGCTTTGTGCGATTGGGCGATATGGAGTTGCCGGGGTTCAATGCGGGCAAACAAGGGCAGGAATCCCACAATCACCGCAATCAGGATCGGGATTGCGAAAACTGTCAGGAACCGACCGAGCATAACGCGTTCCCCGCTAACAGGAATCCGTGACCAAACATACCCAGACAGAATAAACAGCAAAGCAGCGGCAGCAATGCTCAGGAGATAAATTGTTCGATAACTTTGTTTCTCGCCACTAATCATTTTTCATCCTTTCTGGATCAATATTGAACATCTCCATCATTGCTAACAGCGTTTCTTCGAGTACGGTCACATTTAAACGATACGTTATAGTTGAGCTATTCTTGGTCCCTTGTATAAGATCGGCCTCCTGAAGGACAGAAAAGTGGCGTGATAATGTTGGTTTCGTAGAATTAAAATATCCGGCAATTTCACCAGCCGTCATATCGCGCTCACGCAACAATTGTAGTACTTTACGCCGTGTCGGGTCAGAAAGGGCCTTGAATGTCTTCTGCATCGTTCAATTCCTCCAGATTATAATTTAGCTAGTTGGCTAAATAGCTAAATTATAATATAACAAAATTCATGACTGGTGTCAAGATTAAGCGTAAGATGCGTCAGGGCCAACGCATCTAAATTGTGAGTTGAGGCAGGCCGGAAAGCACCTTGAGGAGATAATCTTCACGCCAACCAGCCATGAGACGTTTGCCTTTGATACTGCGTTTGCAGGTCTGCTCTTGTTTGAGCAAGTTGAGTGCGATGTGCCGTAGAATGGCGAAGTTTTCCGGGCCATTGTCTTTTCGTACCCGACACCGATCTTCATCGAAAGCCAGGTCAAGTGTCCAATGCAGGCCGTTTTCGATGCCCCAATGCGAGCGGACGGAACCCAACACTCGCTTTGCGCCAAGGATACTGGCGATATGAAAACGGTCTTCACAGGTCTTTTCATCGCCAATCCAGCGCTGAGAACGGATACAAGATACCGTTTGCAACTTTTTCCAGTTCTCGAAGCCGCGTAAATGGCGCAGGATTTGCGGATCGGAAATCGTCCAGCATTCCCGAATCTCGATCCGACCATGCCCTTTGTTGACCGTTTTCTCGTAATCGTAGGCATAGGCCCGATAGTAACTGCTCTCCAGGTCTGCGAAGAGCTTCTGCACGTCTTCAAACAGGTTGCCCTGGTTGTCTTTGAGCGCCAGCACATAGTCACCATCTTCATCAACAATCGTCTTGGCAATTTCGGTCTGACAACCCATCGCATCAATCGTCACAATGCAGCCCGAAATCTCCAGCGCCTTCAGTAGTTGTGGTATGGCCGTAATCTCGTTTGACTTCTCATCCACCTTGACTTGTCCCAACACCAGCCGGTTCTCACAGGCCCAAGCGCTGACCATATCAATCGCTCCTTTGCCGATCCCGCGATCATGCGAACGCCGCAACACTTTCCCATCCAAAGAGATCGCTTGGCCGCCAATCAATTGACTCGCAGCACTGATCCATGCCATGAAACTGCTGCGAAACTCATCTGGGTCCAAACGCCCAAATACTCGATTGAAGGTGTCATGCGAAGGAATATCATTCGGCAATTCCAAGAATGTCGCAAACCATTCTCGCTTCGCTTCACCAAATGCTGCAATATCTTCCCAATTGTCACAACCACAAATTGTTGCACAAATGGCGATGACCAGAATGTCAATCAATTTGTGAAGCTTCGTTCGCTCGATCCGTGGATCCGTGATGCTCCCAAAATGCTCCTCGATGGTGGCGGTGGCTGGCTTTTCCATGACTTATCTCCTGTGTGTTTTGACTTGCCATGATAAGCCATCTCCTGTCACCCTGTCCAGCTCAATTTAGATGCGTTCACCCTGAATCGCCTCAGGCGCGCCCTTGGCCGCCGCCATAAAGACCGGACGGCTGGTGGATCGCCAGAGGTGCGACATGGCCAGCAGTGTTTCGGAGAGCGGGTATTCCCGCATCAGGCTCCAGTCGGTGTGCAGGTGTTCGGTGTTGACCAGGGTGCGCCCGCCCAATTCCTCGATCGCCTTTTCCATCGGGTCGAAGGGGTCCACCGGCGTTGCCAGGAGGCCGAACTCAGCCAGCTTGTGAAACGCCTCAGGCAAGGAGCGCTGCGTCAGGCTCACTTCCAGCAGTTCATCGTTGACCATCAGATGGGCGACCGTCTGTGGTTCTGGGTCAGCGTGCCCGTTTTGTCGGTGCATAGCACGGTGGCCGCGCCAAGCATTTCCACGGCCGGGACGCGCCGTGTCAGCACATGGCGCTGCGAGATGCGCCAGGTGCCCAGCGCCAGGAAAATCGTCAACACCACCGGGAATTCTTCGGGCAGGGTGGCCATGGCCAGGGTGAGGCCGGCCAGGAAGCCGTGCAGCCAGTCGCCGCGCGTCAGCCCGAACACAATCCCTACGACAACACACATCGCCAACCCGATCATGGCAAAGTTGCCCACGATCTTGCGGTCTGCTGCTGCAAATTGGCGTCTTCGGGCTGCAAGACTTGCAGGGCCTTGCCGATCTTGCCGATCTCGGTGCGCATGCCGGTGGAGCGCACCTGGGCCACATCCTGCCCTTTGACTACCAGCGAGCCAGAATAATAGATAAAGGGCTGGTCATCGCCGCCGGGGCATCCCATCTCCAGTCGTCCATCCCATACCTTTTTGCGCACCGGCACGGATTCGCCGGTCAGCAAGGATTCGTTCACACTGACGTTGGAGCCGGTCAGCAAGACGGCATCGGCAGGCACGCGGTCGCCTTCGCCAATCAGCACGATATCGTCGCGGACGACTTCGCGCCCGGCGATGCGCTGCTGCTGCCCATCTCGGATCACCAGGGCACGCGGGCTGGAAAGGTCGCGCAGCGCGTCCAACGCCCGCTCGGTTTTCTGCTCCTGGTAGAAAGTGATGCCGATGATGACGACCACAAAGCCCATCAGCATCAGGGCTTCTTCCTGGTCGCCCAGGAACAGGTAGAGCAGCCCACAGGCGATCAGCATCAAGAACATAGGCTCGCGCACCACTTCGAGCAGGATATGGAAAAAGGTGCGCTTTTTTGTACCGGGCAATTCGTTGTACCCATCCACAGCCAGACGTTCGCGGGCTTCCTAATCTGTGAGACCTTGAAGCATGAATTGGTCGAGTTGTTTGTTCATAGCGTTATTTCTCTTTCACATGGTTGACGCCTTGCTGGAACAAGGCGATAATGTGTGGGTCAATGACACTGTAATAAACTTCCTTGCCATCGCGGCGCGCCTGGACGATGCGCATTTGGCGCAGCCAACGCAGATGGTGCGAGACGGCGGATTCGGTCAGGTCGAGCAATTCGGCGATGGTGGATGTGTTCGATTCCTGTTCGATAATGGCAGACAGGATGCGCACCCGGCTGGTGTCACTGAAAGAGCGAAAGAGTTCGGCGACATGCGCCGCCGTGTGTTCATCAAGGAATGTTGAGTTCATAGGACCTTTTTGATATGGACAATTGAACAATTGTTTAATTGTTTGTCAAATCATATCACAACCAACTAAAAAAATCGCCCCCTTTTAGCCAGATTGGTCAGGGATATGCCTTATGCCTGGCAGGCGCGGAATTACGGCCACAACAGCCTGGAAGAACATGTTTTTAGATGGTTGGGGGCGGTGCCTTATTTTAATTTCGGTATTGTCTGCTAACCCTTGAGCAAAAGCAACAAGTTTTCGGCTTCGTCCCAGTCCAGTCGCCCGGTATCACGCAGGAACTTAACAAAACGCTTGAGGCCGGTTGCTGCCGCGCCGCGGGCAGCGGTGGGGAGCGAGGCAAGATAATCGCTCAGCGTATCCTCTGTGATCTCGCGCAATGAAAGCGGCAGAGCCTGGCCAGCGAAGGCCGCTACGGTTGCCAGGTCACGCTCGGCAATTTTGACGCTTTGCCCGGACTGGTACAGGTGCTTCTGGAAGGCTTGCAGGACCTTGGCATTGGTGGCCGCGGCCTGAGCAGCCTGATCTGCGGGCGAGGCCGCCTGGCCGGATTGCACCAGTGCAGTGAGGATGGCGCCGCGCTCTTTGGCGTCGTCATAGAGACCCTTCAGGTTGCCGCGAATGCCACTGCCGAACGTAATGTTATAGGGCTGCATCAGGCTGTCATAGATGATCTCATCCCCGAACGGCAGCAAGACCGTTTCCACCAGCACCGGCAGGTAGGGGCCAACGACCTCTTCTTATTGAACTCAAAAGCCCTTTCACTGCAATCACTTCCCCGCGCCCATCGTCAATGAAGATTGAATGCTTCTTCAGGTGCTTGAAGACGAAGAACTTTCCGGCACGGCGGTGTTTCCAACTGGCCGCCAGGTCTAAATCCTCGGCTGAGAGCTGCGCCGGGTTCTGAGCGATGAAAGCGTCGAGCAGGGCCCCATCTTCCCAAATCGCCTGACGAATTTTGAATACATCGGGCAGGTTCAATTTCGTACTGAGGTCAGCATCTAACAGGGCAGGCACCAATTGGCTCTGCCGGTTGGCGAAGAAAAGCAGCGGTTTCCAGATGGCATAAAAACGATTGGATTGTGGGATTGGAAGGGTCATCGTAGGTTGACCAAATCGGTCAAACTGTTTGGCTTTTCTGGCTAGAGACCCAGCCAGGGTAGAATCTCTTGATAGAAAACCAGCGACAGCCAGCCCAGGCCGCCGGCCAGAAGCACCAACCCAAAGCAGAGCTGTCCCAAGCCGCTCAGGATCGCGCCACAGCCGCGCTTTTCGCGCCGCCGCCCGCGTTCATCTGTAATCATTGCCCGTTGGGTGAGGATGGATTTGAAGCCGCCGGTGAGCAACAAGAGACCCAAAAGCATTACCAACAGACCACCGCCGCCCATTTTCAGGATTTGAGTCAGATCTCCCTGGCCGCGAGTGATCTGGTAGGCGGGGAAGAAATTGAACGCCACCAGGGATACCCCGCCCACAACGACCAGCGCAATCAGGCCGCTGGACAGGAAAGCCAGCAAACACGCGGATCCAGACCGGCGCGGCGGTGCCGCTCTGGCCGCCTCCCCCGGCGCCGACTGCCAGGTTTGGCCGTTCCAGAAATACCAGGCGCCCGTTTGGGGGTACTGAGACCACCAGTTGCCCTGCCGGTCCTGCACGGCCCCCTGGCCGATCAAACCAGGCCGGTGGGTTTGTTTTCCGCGCCAGAGGAACAGGCCGCCTCCGGCGACCAGCAAACCACCCGCCAGCAGCACACAGATCCCGCCCCCCAGCCAGTACAGGCTGTTGGCGGGGAGCTGCCAGGCTGGAGCGCCTGAAGCATCGCCCCCACCCCCTACGCCGCCCACAATGATCGATGTGCTGGCGCTGTCTGGCTGCCCGTCGGCATCGGTGACGGTCAGCGTGATGGTATGCTGGCCTGCTGAAAGCGCAACGTAGAGCGTGTTGCCCTGCCCCAGCAAGCCATCTTTGTCGGAGATCCATTGGTAAGCCTGGCCCGGCAGCCAGCCATCTTCAATATCCTCGGCCAGGCCGGCCAGCAGGTTGGGCTGCCCGGCCACCCAGGGTTGGGCATCTGGATCGGGGGAATAGATCAAGACCGTGGGAGCATGCTTGGGCACCACGAACGCAGGGCTGTCGGCCTGCCCGGTGTTCAACCCGTCCGAAGCCACCACGCGGATCAGCGCCTGTTCACTGCCCGGCAGCAGGGAGCCATCCACGGGCAAATTGAGCGCGTTCCAGTTCAGGCCAAGCAGTTGCCAACTGGTGCCATTGTCGGGGCTGTAGTACACATTGTAGGTCAACGGATCGCCGTCGCCATCGCTGGCTGACCAACTCAGCGTGGTGGCCCCCGCCACAGGGGTGCCCGCGCCGGGTTGGTCAAAAGAGACGTTGGGAGCGGCGGCGGATTTCTCCAGGCGGTAGTATTCCTGGCCGTCTTTCGTGATCACCAGGCGGACAGCCTCGGATGGATAGGGGATCGCCACCTGGAAGGCGCCGGGGTTGGGGGCATCATATTCGCCCAGCGCCTGGTTGAGTTCAAAAGAGGCGCTCGCCAGCAGACTGCCATCGGCGGCCTGCATACTGACGCTGAAATCCCCGGCTGGGTACTCGCCGGCCTGACTGGTCTGCAAAATCTGGGGCGGCAGGAGTCTCAATTCGCCGTTCTCGAAATACCCGCTGAGATACAAAACCCGGTCAAAGGAGACCGCGGCCGACCAATTTGACTCAGCCAGGGCAGCCACCTTGGATGGTAAAACAGACGCGCTTTGCCGGGCGTCCAGGATGGTGTTGGAGGTGCTGGGCGAAATCCACGGGCGCACGGTGACGGAGCCCTCCTCGAACCCGGCATAAGGATCGCCCATGAAATTGATCCAGTTGGAATTGGCTTTGATATAGCGCACCTGACCGCGGCTGGCCTCATAGATATACCCCTCGGGAAGCGCCACCCCGCCCAGGCTGGGGTTATCATCGGCTTCCTCATGCGCGCCCAGGTAAATATGGCCGATTTCATGGGCAATGGTGATGGGGAACTCGATGCTGACCAGCGGTGCGTTGGGATACAAGAAGCGATAGACAAAGCCCCGGTTCCCCGCGCCGTAAGCATTGGGTGGGTACAGCCCGACGGCGTATTCCACCGGCGCGCCGGGGTTAGCCGCATTGTAGGCCACCAACGCGTTGTTGACAATGGCCGCATCGCGCAGCGCCATGGGGAGATTCAACCAACCGTTGGAATAAAGCGGGTGCGGCACGCTGCGCACGCTGGGCACCGGGTACGTATTGGCCAGGAATTCCCGGGCCGCGCTGGCCCAGGTTTGCGTGGCACCCGGATCGATATCCGGACTGAGGGCCACCATCACCATGCTCAGCCCTCTAGAGAGCGACACCATCTGGGTCCAGGTTTTATCATTATTGGTTTCGTCCGGTTCCACGAAGGTGTTCTGCGGGTCGATCACCGCCCGGACTTCGAAAGGGCCGCTGCGCACAAAGCTGGGTGGGATCAAGAAGATGACGGCATCCAGGACGCCCTGGTGGTCTCTGGCGGTGTATTCGTTTTTAACCTGGCAGGGCAGGCTTTGGAAGAACTGCCCATTCACATACAGGGTGACCTCAGTAGCGACGCTGGATGGCGCCTGGCTGGATAAGCGCGGGAAGACCAGGGCTGCGGTTGAGCGGCTGTCGGCCAGTTCGGCCCCGCTGACAGATTGCAGGAGCTCCACTTTGTCAATCGTCAAGTCTCCTTGAAGCTGCAGGGTAAAATTGACCCCGCTCAAGGCACCATAGCCCTGCCCGCCGGGCACATCCAGCGCCAGCGAGTAGCTGCCATCCGAATTGGTGGTGATCGAGGCAGAGCCGGCCCCGCTGACCACCGCCACGTCTGCCCCCGCCACCCCCTGGCCCTCCTGATCAGTCACCTGGCCTTCCAGGATCAGCGAGGCAAGATTGTCAACATTGTTGACCGTTTGGGTGGCCGGTCCATAACCCACTTTGGAAGCCGTCAGGACGACCGGCGCGCCCGGTAGCGGCGTTCCCGTGATCACCGGCGTGGCCGGAATGACAGTTTCGGTGGCGGCAGGTGTTGTTGTCGCCCCATCACCAGTTAAGAGCCCAAAGGACTCCGCGTTCCGATAGAAAGATTCCAGGTTGTTTTTTGCACTCGCTACAGAGGACGAATATGCCCATATCTCAAATCGATCGGCTTGAAAGATCATGTGACCAAACCCAGCAAGCCAGGAAATTGCTGAGTTACCATGAAATGTAAACAGACTGTACCCACTATCCAGAGAAGCCAGAGAGTACCACCCATTAATACTTTCTTCTGCATCGCTTGCTGAATTATATGCGTATACTTCTACTGTACCCTCCGCTGTGCTAAAATCCCCGATTTTCCAATGAGGAATTCCGCTTGTTGTAACCGAGTAATCTATAGATGTATCCCACCCAAGGTCAGCCGCGGTTGCGGTCAACACCTGCCGAATGATGTCATCTTGCGGGTCTTGTTGATGATGCCCGGCCTCCGCCGAGCCCGTCAGGCTAAAGAGCAGCAGCATTGCAATAAACAACAGAGAGCATTTTCGAACTGCCATGACGGGTCTCCTGTCTTTCTTGTGCTACCTTTTGGTGTGGCCGCCCAACACCTGATTTCATTTAGCATAGATTGCAGGAAGCTTGATCTTTATCCTTACGGAGGCTTCTACAGAAACGGCTCCTGTCTGGGTGGCCGCGATCAACAAGGTCAGCAGGCTGGCCAGCAAAACTCGCAAAAGCGCTGGTGGGGAGGGGCCAGTGTAACATCAAGGCAACTCATACGGCGCTTCCTTCACCAGGTGACTGACCAGCAGCTTCAGGAAAAAGACTGGTGCAAACCATTCCAGGCCTGGGGTGGGCGGGAGAGCATAGAAATTGACCAGCAATACCCCAACCAGCAGCAGGAGCGCTACCGGGCGTTGGAGATACAACCGCACCCGGGTGATAACCAGGCTGGCGGCCAGCAAATAGGCGTAGTGAGTGATGAAGTAAAGCCAATCGCCGCTGCGGAACAGCCAAGCAACCAGGGCAATGTGCAGCGCGTGAACGGCGATAAAGCCCATGTGCTGTCTCCAGCCCTGTCCAGAACGATGGTACCAGCGCTTGGCGGTGGCAGTCGCATTGGTCACCACGCCACCCATCAGGTCGAGGGCCATCAGCCCGGCAATCACCAGTTGTGCGGTGGTCCAGCCTAACCCGGCGTTCAGTGCGTACAAGGGGACAGCCAGCCCGGCCAACAAAGATGGCACGAGGATCAACCACAGCTCGGCCGGCGTCTGGCCAGGGCCAACGAATTTATCCCATTCACCCAGCAAGCCGCGGCGCGGTTCAGGAGGTATCCAGCTAATTTGCATCGGGCTGTCCCTTGTTTTGTGGCATCAGCGCCACAATCGGGATAACATTCGCAAAGAAACGCACATCCGCCTCACCGCCATCGGTGCGGTAGCCAAGGATGCGTGACAGCGTGCGCAAAGCCGCAGGGTGGCGGCGGTTGTAATCCAGCATCACCTCGGTTGCTTGCGGCAAGGACAGCCGTTTGGCATGGGCGAGCATACGCTTTTGTCCAACCTGGATTGTAACCTCAGGATGGGCCATCAGGTTCTGATACCAGTCGGCCTTTTCGCCAAAACCGGACGCTACCACATAAGCCCCTGATTCTTTATTGTGCTGCACCACTTCCACCACCGCCTGGCGCAACTGGTCTGTTTTACGCCCGATGTGGTTGATCAGCACAAAACGCTCGCCCAGCAGCCCACCTAACCCCAGCCGGTAGAGCCAGATCGGCGTCCGCCAGCCCAGGCGTGCCAGACCACGCGGGGGTCGCACATCTTTGATTTTCTCGGCCATGCTCAACTCCTTCTCGGCCAGAAAGCCCCGGTGCGCTTGCAGTATTCGGCGTATGGATCGCCGTAGCGCAGCAGCAAATCTTGTTCCTCTGCGTAACACAGGAGGATGAAAATCGGAAAGTAGATCAACGAGAACAGCGTCAGGAATGGCGAGTGCAGCAAAATGGCCATCACTGGGAAGAGAAAAACCTCTCCCATCGCCTGCGGGTGGCGAATTTTGGCATAGATGCCCTCATACATGGTGTGTTCTTTCTTCGGGCGCAGGGCTTCTTCTCCTGCGTCACGCAGGCCGACCAGCATTAAAACGGTGGCCGGGATGCCGATCAGCGCGGCCATTACCAACGAGATCCACCAGTCCCAGGGAAACTGATCCGGCAGCGGCGTGGGCAGCGGAAAGAAGTAGTAGAGGATATAGTTGATCGTAATCACCAATTCAAACGCCCCTGAGATCAAACGGTCATTGAAACAGATCTGGTAGGCGCGCGGCCCAATGACCTTCTCCCGCCCGGCCGGGCTGGCGCTGCGCACATAGAAAAACAAAAAGAGCAGCGACGCAAAGAACATAATGGCAAAGTTAATCCAGGCAAACATAAGACTATCCTTTCAGTGTAGTGAAGATGGGAGCATTGCCAAAGAAACCGATCAGCAGCAGCGCCACCAGCACCCCATTCAGCAGCATCTCAACTGTGGTGAATGGCAGGAGCGGCGGTGTCATGATCAAAGTTGCGGCGGAGACAAAGAGCGCCAACCAAAAGCCCCACATCCGGTTGCGCCACAGCCCGATGGCAGAAGTGACCCGCAGCGAGGTGTAGAACAGGAACAGCGGCACCAGCCAAGCTGCCTGGTTGTCAAACAGGGCTTGCATTTCCTGGAACAGCATCTTGGGGTAATAATTGCCTAACAAGCCCAACGCCATTAGCACGGCAACGATACAGTCGGTGATCTCAATCAGAGCATACAGCGATTGCATGATCGCGGCGACCCGGATCGGCATTGGGCAGGCCATGCGCCATGTCGGCGCAGATCGAGCAGTGGGTTCCATAATATAATTCCTTTCCCAGGCGCAAACGGTCACGTGTAACCATGTTTACGCCGTACTAATCCGTATACGTATACTGCCAGGCCTGGGCGACCACTGGGTTGCGGGCAAAGAACAATGCCCGCGTGTCCCGCTCCACCCCGTTGAATGGGCAGGCAAAATTCATGCAGCGGGCGCACATCAGCCGCCCCATCAGGGTTGCCATGATGGCAACTGTGACGCCAAACATCGCAAGCAGTATCCATTGTGCGGCGCCAATCAGGAACGCCAGCGGATAACCGGTGATCACCACCAGTCCAGCGAAGAACACAAATTTTTCACTGCCCGTCATGGGGCCAGGATTGTACTTCCACAACTTTGGCGAGCCGTAGTTGGCCCAACATTGCAGCGACCTGCCCTCTGGCTCGGCATAGTGTGGGCAGTGCGAACACATGATGACTCGGATTTCGACAAAGCCGAAATATGTTATCGCCAGCCTAATCCAGGGCAGCAGCAGCTAGGCATTCACCCGGGCGATCCCAATCCCGCCCAGGATGAAGGGCGGAAAGGCGATCCCAAAGAAACGCAGCAGCTCACGGACGCTGAAATGACAATGCAGGTGATCTTGCAATGGGCAGCCTGCACAATCCGCAGAAGAGCAGGTGGATAACGGCTTGAGGGGGTCAAGAAACAGGGGCTTCATTTTTGCGTATCCAATCCTTTGAGCAGCAGCGCCATGCTGACGCGTAATTGTTCTTCCGGCTGAACCAACTCGGGGGCGTAAGCCCACAGCAGCAGGGTGCCTTCCAGGGCAGATCCAATGGCGATGGTCACCTGCCGGGCATCGCTGGGTGTAAACTCACCGTTATCCATGCCATGCTGTACGATCGGCTCCAAAATGGTCACAAATCGGCCCAGATATTCCTGCATCACCCTTCGCACCGTGGCATTGCGAAAGGCCAGGGCATAAAATTCATAGATCACCGGAGCGACCTTCAACATCCCCTGCAGGTCTTCTAGAAAAATATCCAAAAAACTTTCCAGGCAAGCGCGTGCAGTCTGGCCTTCGACCGACAGCTTTTTCATCTTCTGAAATTCTGCGCCGAACAGCAAATTGGCGATGGCAATGATGATCTCTTCTTTGCTTTTGAAGTACCAGTAGAGCAAGCCTTTGCTCAAACCCGACTCGGCGGCAACATCGTCCATGCGGGTGCTGGCAAAACCCTGGCGGGCCAAAACTTTGATGGCGGATTCGATGATCTGAGTGCGGCGCTCTTCGCTGACATCGGGGCGAGGGGACATAGTACCTCCAACAGATAATTGACCGACCAGTCAGTTTATAACCCTAGGCGGAGTTCTTGTCAAGGGTTTGGTAAGCGCCCTGGTACCCCAACTATGGCATGGCTGTTGGCGCAGGCCTTCAACGCCACGTTGGAATTCTGAATGAAATTGCAGATGACGTATGATCTTGCAAGGAATAAGCCCAAGCAGTCAGGGGAACTTCGTAGCAATAGTTTATACGCAACGCTATATGTGCCCCAAAACGGTTATCCCCGGTGATATTGCGGCCATTGCCCAGGTTGACGTGACCAACGATAAAACCAGCCCTGCGAAATTTCCCCACTGGTCGAAAAGGGTCATCTCACCCGGTTTGGGATTGTTGAATGCGACCAGATGATGCAGAATGGCGTTACGGAGCCACGAGTTGATCTGAGCCAGTGCAGTGAATTCCGGCCCCTCCTTGCCGCGTTCCACGTGGATGGTCTCACCTTCATGGAACTCGCCTCCCAGCATCTTGACTGCCAACAGGTTCTGCAGTTCGCGCTGGATGGCCCGTTTGAGGGGGCACGCGCCGTAATCGGCATCATAGCCCACCTCGGCCAGGTAGGCGCGTGTCTCGGGGCTGATAACCAGTTGATAGCCACGCTCTGCCAGCAGGGTTCAGCAAAAACCATCCCTTTGCCCGGCATTTGCCTCTGAACATGCAGAATGCCTGCATTCCAATTCAGATCATCCCACATCAATCCTAGCAACTCACCTTCTCGCAGCCCCTTGGTCAGTGCAATGACATAGAGGGCAAAGTGAGTATCTCCCAAAGCTGCAATGATGAATTGCAGCCGCTGTTCGAGTGTGTGCCTGGCTTGCCGGTAGCCGGCGCGGACAGCCTCCCAAATGATCCCAAGGTTATTCACTTTCTGATAAACCGAGAGACTTTTTGATACACTTTTGCTATGCTGGCGCCAGAACGGACGCCAGTTTTTTATTTCGATCAAGCCACTGGTGTCAATGGACACTATTTTTTCGAAAGGAGAGCATCATGAAAACCAGGCGCTTTATTACACTCGTGACCCTGCTGGCGATCCTGCCAGCCATCCTCAGGGCAACGTCATCCTCGCGGGCTGCCCCTGAACCCGTCGTGGGGCAACGCGCCGCCGCGTTGCCGGCTGATGACGCGCCCATGCACGGCGCCTATACCGCCATACCGGCGTATGGCTCAGCCTATGCTTACCTGCCCCTGGTGCGCAGGACTGTTTCGGGTTGGAACACCCAGCTTTCCATCCAAAACCTGACCTCTACGGAAACAGCCGTTTGGGTGAATTTCTACCAGGATACCTCAGTCTCGATTCACTTCATGGAACTGACGATCCCCGGCTGGAGCTCTTACCTGCTGGATTTGGCAACCATACCAGAACTCCCTTCCGATTACAGTGGTTCTGCGATCGTTTTCAATACGATGGGGCTGGTCACAGCGGCCGTCCACCTGACCAACGGCAAAATCAGCTACGCCTACAGCGGATTTGCCGCAGGCGCTTATGAGCGCATCGTGGCAGCGTTGTATTGCAACTATTCTTTGTGGGATAGCAAGCTGATCGTGCAGAACATCGGCAATTTTCAGGCGTATGTCGAGGTGAGCTACTCCGACGGTGTGACCAACACTTTCACCCTGAGTCCCCGCACCAGCCGGGAGTTGGACCAGACCACGGAAGGGCACGCGTGCAACGATAATTTTTTCACCGCGTCCATCACATCCGATCAACCCGTGGCGGCGGTCGCCGAACATTTCAGCCAGGATGGCAGCCAGGGGCGGGTCTTCGAATCACTGGCTAAAGGCGAAACTGTACAGGGTGTTTCGTTTGCGGTCAACCGATACGCCGGATGGTATTTTAGCGCAGTTATCGCACATAACGCCGGAGACGCGCAAACCACTGTGACGGCCGATTACGAAGGCAGCCCGGCCTCATTAAACGGAACACCAGATGCAGGTGGTTACGTTGCATTCAATGCTTTCGTTGATACGTACCCTGGCTATCACGGCTCTCTGCGCTTGAGCAGCAGTCCCGTTCAACCGTTGGATGTCGTTTCATTCGTGGTGTGGCAGGAAGAAGAGGGAGATCGAAATGCGGGTTACACCCCCGCCCCGGCCATGCCCATCCTCTCCGGCGCTGATGTGGTTACCCCCACGACCTACCACCTGTATTACCCTTTGATTCCTGTTTCGACCACGTTGAGCGCAGATGGCTACCTCTGGAACACCACGCTGGTTCTCCAAAATACGAGCGCGGCTGATGCGGATATCTTTGTCTATTATTATGACCAGGCAGGCAACCAGGCCGCCAACAGCCCTGAATCGCTGACCTTAGAGCCAGGTACATCCGAGATCATCTCCGCGACCCATAGATTGCCCATCGAAAGTGGTATTTACGCGGCGGTCATCGAATCCACCGAGCCGCTGGCCGGGGTGGCTCTCCTGGAGCACGTACCTCCCAACCAGCCGCCGGATGCGCCCGCGAATCCCTCGCCGGCCAATGGCGCTACAGGCGTTTCGATTACCCCGATTTTGAGCTGGACGGGGGGCGATCCAGACGGCGATGCGGTGTACTATACGGTTTTCGGTAAAGAAACCGGTGATTCTGAAGTCACCAATTGGTGTGTGAACATCACGACCACCTCCTGTGTGGCAGGCCCTCTGAAACCCAACACACAGTACGACTGGGGTGTCTCAGCAGACGATCGGACTAACGAAAAAATATTTTCGGCTGCCTGGAGCTTTACCACCCTGAACAGCGGCTACGAGATCTTCCTGCCATTGGCCGTGCGTTGAGCGCCAGGTGACAGGACTAAACGAGCCGCCCAAAGAAACCATCTGTATTTTGGAAAGGATGACAAAATGAAACGGAAACAAACACTCAACTTCGTCATCGCGCTCGGATTGAGTCTGATGCTGAGCGCCGCTCTCCTGGGCCTGGCAAACCAGGCTCAGGCTCAAGGCAGCGCCCCGGAAGGGGATCCCTTGGGAACAGCCTTTACCTACCAGGGCCGCCTGACCGACAGCGCCACGGGCGACCCGTTGCCCGGCCCCTGCAGCCTGCGCTTCACTCTCTACCAATCTGCCGCCGGCAACGATCCGTTAGGCTCCCCCCAGACCGCGCCGAGTGTGATCCTGGATAACGGTTATTTTTCCGTGGATCTGGATTTCGGCGCAGGCGCTTTCACCGGGGGAGGTCGCTTTCTCGAAATCGAAGTGGATTGCGGCAGCGGGTACGCGAGCCTCAGCCCGCGCGTGTCTCTCAACCCGGCGCCATACAGTTTCTACGCATTGGATACCGGCGCGCTGCACGGCAACCCGGTATCGGACAGCGCCCCCTCCATCGGCGACGTGCTCACCTGGAATGGCGGTGCCTGGCTGCCGCAAGCCGCCGGCGGTTACTGGTCGCTCACCGGCAACGCCGGCGCCACGCCGGGGACGAACTTCCTGGGCACCACGGATAATGTGGCGCTGGAATTGTACGTGAACGGCGCCCGCGCCCTGCGCCTGGAGCCGAACGCCGCCAGTCCCAACGTGATCGGCGGCTACAGCGGTAACAGCGTGACGGCCGGTGTCTATGGGGCCGCCATCGGCGGCGGGGGGAATAACATAAACCCCAATCGCGTGACCAGTAACTATGGCGCCGTCGGCGGGGGCTATGGCAACACCGCCAGCGGGGCCAATGCCACCATCGGGGGGGGCGAGGGCAACACCGCCAGCGGCATCACCGCAATCGTGAGCGGCGGCGTACACAATGTCGCCAGCGGCTGGAGCGCTGCCGTCTGCGGAGGCGATAGCAACACCGGCGGCGGCGACTATGCTACGGTCGGCGGTGGCGCTGCCAACAACGCCGCCGGCGTCAACGCTGTCATCGGCGGGGGCTATGGCAATGCCGCCAGCGGATTGGGCGCCGCCATCGCCGGGGGAGAGAGCAACACCGCCAGCGCCACCTACAGCGCGATCTGCGGGGGCGCGGGCAACTTTGCCACCGGCCATGCCGCCGTCATCGGTGGGGGCGTATATAACGTCGCCAGCAGCGAGAGCGCCACCGTCGGCGGCGGATACTCGAACGACGCCGCATCCGTAGGGGCGACAGTGGCTGGGGGCGAGAGCAACCTCGCCAGCGGCCAATATGCGACGATACCCGGTGGATTGCAGGCCACAGCCCCACTCTATGGGCAGATGGCCTACGCCAGCGGGGCGTTTGCTTCTCCGGGAGACGCCCAGGCTTCGTTCTTCGTCATGAGTGAACAGACAGTTACCAGCGCAACCTGGGAAGATCTCTACCTCGATGGCGGCAGCCTGCTGCTCACCATTCCCCCCACCCGCACGCTGACCTTCGATATCCTGTTGGTGGGGCGTAGCAGCGCCGGCGAGTCGGCCGGCTACTACATCTGGGGGGTGGCCGAGAATGTAGGCGGCGTCACCACCGTCTGGGCGACAACCGTGGTACTGCACGAGGATGATGCCGCCTGGAACGCCCAGGCCACCGGCATCTTTGGCAATCATCTGGCCGTTCAGGTCATGGGCAACGGCGAGACCATCCGCTGGGTGGCCACCGTGCGCACCGCTGAAGTTTCCTGGTAGGAGGGTATCGTTATGTTCAGACACCAACTCAAGCAGCTCTCGCCAGCGATCCTGGGTTTGACCCTCGCGCTGTTACTCTCGTTCAGCATTGCCCTGGCTCAGACCGGCGCTGGCTTCGACCTCTCCTGGGGGACGGTGGATGGCGGCGGCGGTGAAGCCTCCGGGGGCGGCATCACCCTGCTCGGTGCGGCCGGCCAGCCGGAAGCGGGTCCTGCGCTTGTTGGGGGCGGCGTCACCCTGGTTGGCGGCTTCTTGCCCGGGGCAGGCGATGCCATCCCCATCGGCGCCAATATCTACCTGCCCCTGATTTCCCGGTGATGACTCACCGCTTCACACGCAATCCACGAAGGAGAATGGATGAATTCCAGGGACGCTCGGAAAACAACGGTTCGTGAGGTCTATATCCTGCGCTACTGGCGTTCCCCGGCGCTGCGCGGGCAGATCGTTCACGTGGACAGCGGGACGATTTACCCGATGCGCGATCCAGAAACTTTGTTGGCCCTCATTCTAAAACAGTTGGAATCTGCCTGCTCGAAAGAAAAACCATCCGGGTTGAAATAAACAGGTTCTTGGCGTCATCCCCCTACAAAGGCCGCCTGCCTCGCGTTTGGGCGGGGATTCCTGCCGCCCGTAAAGCTTTCAGATCCCGTTTCAACGTGCCGGGAGTGATCTGGAGGGCGGCGGCCAGGTCATCGAGGGTGGGCGCGGCTTCCCCGGAGGCAGCTTCCGCCAGAAGACGCTGCAAGCGATGCCGGCGGCGTGCGACCTTATCGGCGATATCATCGTCTTCGGGGGCGAAAGGCGTCCACCGCGCCTCCACCCACTCGTCGGTGTGCAGCGCCCTCCCGGTTGGCGCACCCTTTTTCGGCAGGCGGACGATCACCTTTACCCCCTGGCTCGGTGTATAAGCCGCGACGATCTCCCGGTGGGCGGCTACGACCTCCAGGAAAGAACGTTCCAGATCAGCATCCCTGATATTTGCTTTTTGGGCCATCAAAAGCTCGTAGGCCGTGCGCAGTACGCCAGCCGCGCGGGGGTCATGGCTGGCATCCAACGCCCGGTAACAGGTCAGATAGATGCGGGCAGGCTCATTGGCGCCGCCAAACCCCCTGGCTTTCTGGATGCGCAGGATTTCCTCGGCCTGATCTGCTGCTGCGGTGAGGTTTCCCTGGAGCAGAGCCACCCTCGCCAAACCGGCGCGGGATTCGGCGGCCATGTGAGGCTCGTCCAGCGCCTGGCGCAGGGCCAGGGCCGCCCGGTAGGCTTCGACCGCCTGCTCCAACCGGCCCAACCCGGCCAGGGAATGTCCCAGGGAGTCCAATAGCAAGCCCTGGCCGAGGCGGTCATCAATCGCGCGCGCAATCTCCAATCCCCTCTGGCTTTGCTCCCAGGCTGCCTGGTCATCGCCCAGGTGATGCGAAAGCAAACTCAGGTACGCCAGAGTTTGGCCCTGGTAATAAGGGATGCCGATCTCGACGAAGATGGTCTGCGCCCGCTCGTAATAGTCCCTCGCCCGGCCGTAAGCGCCCAGGCGATGGCAAAGGGTACCGAGGCCGCGCAGGGTCACACCGATATTGTCGCGCGCCTGGATGGCTTCCTGAATGGCCAGGGCCTGTTCCATGTAAGCTTTGGCGGTGGAAAAATCGCCTTCGGCCAGGTAGTCATCGGAGGCGTTCTGCATTACCAGGGCTGCGCCGCGCTGGTCTCCAGTTTCCCGATGGAGGCGCAAAGCCTGTTCATTGTAGTATTTGCTGGCGGCGCGGTCACCCTGGGCCTGGGCGATGTACCCCAGGTTGGCAAACGTGCTGCCCTCTCTCGGGCGTATATCCACCTGACGACAGATCTCCAGGACGTGCTGAAAGAAGGTTTTGCCTTCGGCATAGTTGCCCGTTACCAGGCCAACCGTCCCCACCCCATGCAGCCCATCCGCTTCCAGGCGTTTCAGGCTGTGCGAGCGCGCCAGCGACAGCGCCTCCTCGAAACGAGACCGGGCTGCATCGTGTTCGCCCTGTAACAAAAGACACCAGCCCCACTCCATGAGGCTTTCGATTTCGATGGTCGGGTCTTGGGCCGCCCTGGCCAGATTGACAGCCCGGCCGGCGGCAGCGATAGACTGCGGGAAATCACAGGTCAGGTCGGCTTGCCTCGCCTGGCGTAAAGCCACTTCGGCCCGGCGGCGGTCGTCGTCCAGGTTATCGGCCAGGCATGCCAGCGCGTCCAGCTCCCGGGTTTGAGCTTCCCGCTCTCCTTGCAGATCAAAAACCTTCTCACGCGCCAGCCGGATGTCATAAATCCGCCGCAGGTCAGGCGAACCTGGCAACCGCTGCATGGCCTCCATCGCCCGGCTATAGTGGCTCACAGCCTCGGTATTCGCATACACCACCCTGGCTCGTTCGCCAGCCAGTTGGTGATAATAGGCGGCTTTATCCCACACCTGCGCTTCCGACCAATGGTAAGCCAGGGATTCGGTTTCGCTGCCTGCCAACTCCGCCAGCGTTTCGGCGATGCGGCGGTGGTAAAAGCGCAGGCGCGGAGGCGTTAATTGATCGTACGTCACCCGGCGGATCTGGTCGTGAGCGAAGACGTAATCGAAGCCTGACTGGGCGGCATTGCCGCGCTCGGCGCCAATCAACATCCCCTGCGCGCAAAGCTGATCGCCGATATCCAATACTGCGGCTTCCGACAGTCCGCTGGCCTGCCGCCACACGTCGAAAGGCACGCCCCGCCCGATGACCGCTGCCAGACCCAACGCCTCTCTCGATGAGGCTGGTAAACGCTCCAGGCGGCGGGTGATGCTCTGGACGACGCTGCCCGGCAGCGACAGCTCGGCATAGTCTTGTGTCAATTCGTCCCAGGGGGTGCTCCATACCCCGCCCGCATCGCGGTAGAGCGCCCCGTCATCCATCAAAGCCCGCAGAGTTTCGGTCAGGAAAAAGGGATTGCCGCCTGTCTCCGCATAGAGGCGGGCGCTGAATTGGGCTGGCGGCTGTTCCAGCTCCAGGGCGCGCTGGATCAATTCCCCGGTTTCGTCCAGATCGAGGCGCGCCAGGGGCAGGCGGGTGGGCAGGCGGGTGTTTTCGAGGGATTCGAGGGCTTCGGCTTGTTGGCTGCTCAGGTCTTCACTGCGGGCGCTGATCACCATCGAAAGCGACATCTCCGCCAAACGCGGCAGCATATAACGGATCGCCGCCAGGCTGTCGCGGTCCATCCAATGGGCATCTTCCAGGATGACCAGGCAAGGCTTTGCGTGGGAAATCGCCTGAAATCCGCGCACAATGGCCTCCAAAGTGCGGTGCTGCGCTTTTTCGGGTTCCAGGTGAGGGGGTGTTTCTCCCGTGTCAAGCTCAGGCAACAGCCGAGACAGCTCGGCCCGCCAAACCACTTCGAGCAGGTTTTCACGCAGGGCGGGCAGCCCGGCGCGCAAGATTTCCAACAGGGGCTGGTAGGCTGGCGGTCCGGACAGCTCGTAACACCGTCCCCAGGCCACGCCGATGCCACGCCAACCGGCATTGCGCGCCAGCTCTCCCAACAGCCGGGTTTTACCGACACCGGCCTCTCCGTAAAGGATGGCCAGCCCGCCTTCCCCCCGGGCGGCGGCTTCGACCTGTTTGAGCATCCCGGCAAGCTCAGACTGGCGGCCAACCAGGGGCAGCCGGTCTGGATGTTCCAACAACGGCGACAGGCCTCGGCGGGCGGCGCTTGGCGTCCAGGAAAGATCGGTCAACCCCGCTGGCCCGGCGATTTCGACTGCCAGCGCCTGAGTTTCACGGGAAGGCTCGACCCCGAGATCTTCACGGAGCGCCCGGCGGCAGGTTTCATACTGCGTTCGGGCATCAGCGCTGCGCCCCAGCAAATGATAGAGGCGCATCACTTCGCGATGGGCTTCTTCGTCCCAGGCATTCTCTGTTATCAGGCGTTGTGCGCAGGTTAGCGCCTGTTCGTATTTCCCCTGGCTTTTGCAAACCCTTGTCAGATGGGTGAGGACATCCAGATAAGCGCTGCGCAACCGCTCTCGTTCGGTCAGCGCCCAATCGTCGTAGTAGCCAGCCAGGAACTCGCCGCCATAATGTTCGAGGCAGGCTTCGAAATGACGGAGCGCGTGGGAGCTTTCACTCAGTCCAAGTGCATAGCTGCGAGTGAATTCTTCCAGATCGCTCCAAACAGTCAGCTCCGGGTGGAGCTGGATGGCGGCCCCTTCGGTTAATAGAACGGAGGAGAGCTGGCATCCGCTGCGAATCTGCCACAAAGCCTGACTCAATCGGCGGCGGGCGGTATCTTCGGGAAGGTCAGGCCAGAAGGTTCCGGCCAGCAGATCGCGTGTATGGGATTGGCGGCGGTAAGCGACCAGGTAAGCGAGGAGTGAACGGGCGGACACGCCAGGAATCACGATCCTGGTGTGATCCTCCCAGGACAACGATAGCTCTCCCAACAATCGCACCCGCAGAACGCGCATGGACCACCGCCGTATAAGCCGTTTAGCGTATACCCGAAAGCTGTTGCACCGTTGTGACCGCCCCAGACGCGCCGATGCGCTCGAAGATCGCCCGCGCCTCGCTCAGGCAGGCGCCAGCCTGGGCGAGATTGCCGACACGCGTCAGGAATGCCCCGTACTGTTGCAGCGTCGCTGCGCGCGAGTATATCGAAGGGGCGGCGTCTGGCAGCAGCGCCAGGGCTTTCTCGAAATACAGATGCGCCTCCTGATCGTCTGCCAACCGGCCGTGGATGCGGCCCAGCAGGGCTAAGATCGCCCCCGTCGTGTTGGCATCGGCCCCGCCGGTGTGCGCCTCGGCCAGGGCCTGCCGGGCCGCCTGTTGGGCGGCCTCGAGCTTGCCCTCGGCGAGATAGGCGCTGGCTTTCCATTGGGTTATATCCCAGGCATTGAGGTTAGCGCAGCCCTGTTCGAGCATCTGTTCCGCCTGTCGTAGACAGCTCCAGGCTGTGGGCAGATCGCCGCTCTCACAGGCTACCGCGGCGCGCCAGATCAGTCGCCAATCCTGCTCTTCGCCGCCGCCAATTTCATCGTCGAGAGCCAGGGCGCGGTCGAGGCAGGAAATCGCAGCGGCATAATCTCGCAAAAGCCAGTGCAGCTTGCCCAGCCAGCCCAGATCCAGCGCCTGGTCGCGCCGGACGCCAGCGGCGTGGTTGATCTCCAGCGCCTGCTCCAGGCACTGCAGCGAGGCAGGCAGGTTGCCGCTATCCATGTAAGAAATGCCCAGGTTGTGCAGGCCCGGCGCGGCCCTCTTATCCAGTCCTAGCTCACAGTAGATGGCAACGCTAGCGCGCCAGCAGCGCTGTGTTTCGTCGTGGTCGCCTTGCACGATAGCGGATAACCCCAGGCTGTTCAGGGCGGCAGCTTCACCCTGCCGGTCGCAGATGGCCCGGCAAATTTCCAGGCTTTCGAGCGCAGCCTGGCGGGAAGCGGTGTAATCCCGCAGTCGCCAGCTCGACGTGGCAATATCTCGCAAACAAGCGCCAGCGCTTTGTTTATCCTCCAGCCTTTGGAAGATATCAAATGCCTGCTCGTAGCGCTGGCGCGCCTGGGAATAGCTGCCGCGAGCAGACAGGATATCGCCAAGCCCCTTGAAACAGCCCGCCAACCCGTGCGCGTCGTCTGTTTTCTGGTAAACCGCCAGGGCAGCTTCGAACAATTCCTGGGCGCGCCCCAGGTTGGTTTGCTCGCGCTCGATGTCTGCCTGCGCCTGCAAGAGCCGGGCGCGTAAACCCTCTGCCTCGGGTGTCGCCGCAGCCGAAAGAGCGGCCTGCTCGCTTTCCAGCACAAAGCGCCGCGCCGCTTCGTAATCGCGCTGAAGCCGGCTGATCTGCGCCAGGGAGTGGTATGCCTGAGCCTGCCAGAGGGCGTTCGCTCCTGTCGCGACCTGCTGGCAGGCGGTAATGGCGGCCTCATATTTGCCAACCAGACTGAGAATATCCGCCTGCTCCAAGAGGATGCGCCAGCAGCGCTCATCGGATGAGGGGCAAAGGGCCAGGGCGCGCTGGTAATAATCCAACGCCTGTTCGTTGGCATAAACGGAGGCGGCTTTGGCAGCGGCCAGGGGCAGGTAAGCCAACGCCTTTTCGCAAACGCCGGCGCGCCCGAAATGATAGGCCAGCGCCTCGCAAACTGCTTCCGGGCGCTCGTGGTGCAGGCTTTCCAACGCCTCGCCAATCTTGTGATGCAAACTCTTCTGCTGGGGAGGAGAGACCGCGCCATATACCGCGGCGCGGATTTTATCGTGGGAAAAGTCGTAGCCAGCGATCACTGGCTTCACCAGTCGTCTCGCCAGCCATTCATCCAGGCTCGACTCGACAGCGCCCGACTCGGAACCGGCGGCGGCTTGCAGCAGGGGGGCGTCGAACTGCCACCCGGCAGACGCGGCCAGTTTGAGCAACTGACGGGCAGGCTCACTCAAGCGGCCAACCCGCTGCATAATGACATCCTGCACGCTGGGCGGCATGAGATCAGCCGCCGGAGGGCCTTGCCACTGCCAGCCAACGTCCGGTTGGCAGATCAGAACGCCCTGCTCTTGCAGGCTGGCAATCGTCTCGTTCAGCATGAAGGGGTTGCCTTCGCTCTCGGTGTGGAGAAACTCGCCCAGGGCCATGCCTTGCGCCAGATCGCCGAACAGCGAGCGGGCGATTTGCGCCACAGCGCCGGGCGTCAGCGGCGTCAGGGACAGATGATCAACCAGGTGGTCACGGCTCAGACCCTGGCGCAGGCGGGTGAGGGGGTGGCTTGGGCTGGTCTCTTCAGGCCGGTAAGCGCCGATGATCCACACCGGCGCGCTGTGCAACTGCCGAACCAGGTAGTGCAGCAGGTCGAGCGTGGAAGAGTCGGCCCATTGCAGATCATCCACGAAAAGCGCCGCCATGCGCCCTCTGGCGGCCTCCTTGAGCAGGCGCGCCACCGCCTCGAAGAGACGCAGGCGGGCGGTTTCGTGATCGGCCTGGAGCGGCTCCGGCAGATCAGGATAGGCCTGGCGCAGGTCGGGCAGCAGACGAGATAGCTCGGCCAGCCAGCCAGACGATTTGAGGGCTTGTGCGACCTTCGGAGTTTGCATCAGAAAAGGGCGCAGCGCATCAGCGATGGGCTGATAAGGCACGCTGCCGCCGAACTCATAGCACCGCCCGCTCAACACACACGTCCTCTGCGTCTCGACGTAGCGCAGACCTTCGCTGACCAGGCGCGTTTTGCCGATGCCGCCTTCGCCTTCGACCAGACACAGGCGGCCTGCGCCGCGCCGGGCTTCTTGCCACCATTCCAGCAGCCAGGCGTGTTCTCGCTCGCGCCCGCTGAAAGGCAGCGTCGGGGGCTGGACGCGCCGGGTCTCCGTTTCTGTGAGGCCGGCCAGTCCGCGGCCCTCCCAGGTTTTGATTTGCTGGTATAAGGCGGCAGTTTCCTCGAGCGGCTCCAGACCCAGTTCCTGCGCCAGCAGGCGGCGGCACTGCTCATACTGGGCCAAGGCGGCGCTGCGCTGCCCGCTGAGCGCCAGCAGGCGCATCAATTCACGGTGCGCTTCCTCCCGCCAGGGGTCCAGCGCCAGCAGGTGGGATGCATAATCAATCCCGGCGCGATATTCGCCGCGGGCAGAGTGGTAAGCAACCAGGCGGTGCAGCATTTGCAGCATCGTCTGCCGCAGATGTTCACGCACAGCCAGGAGCCACTCATCGAATGCCTGGGAATCAGCAACATAAAAGCCATCCAGCAGGTCCCCGCGATACAGGTTGGCCGCAGCCTGCTGGCAGCTAATCTCTGGTTGGCTTACAAGCTGTTCGAAATCAACCACATCTACATGGCAGGTCTCCCCCAGGTGAAAAACAACCTGTGCGCGGGTGACTTCCAGGTTTTGGGGAACCAGGCGGCGCAGATTATTGAGCGTCACGCGCAAGTTGCTGGCCGCGCGATTCTGTGGCAAGTCGCCCCACAGCAAACCCTGCAGAGCTTCGCGAAAATGTGCGCGCCGCGTCAGCGCCAGGTACACCAACAAAGCCTGCGCCTTACGTGAGATAAATCCTCTCAGCTCAACGCCATCTCGGGAGATATGCAGCCCACCGAGCAGTTGAAATTGCAGCATAGCTCTATATCCATTTACGATCTATTAACGATGCCTGGTTACATTATAGCGGAAATGTTTACGAAGTCGTTGATGAACCCAAACAATATGTCCGATTACCATGCTTATCTGCTGCGTATCTGGGTAGAGCGGCCAGCCGATCCGGAACAGGACGCCGTCTGGCGCTTCAGCCTGGAAGAGGTTCCTGATGGGCCGCGCCGGGGCTTCTCCAATCTGGAAGTATTGACGGATTACCTGAAAACGCTAATTTTTCACCCCAAAGACAAAGGAGCACGCACATGAACCTGTTCAAACGTTTTTTCTCACCGGCAATGATCTTGATCTTGACACTCACCACCATGTCAGCGCAAGCAGCCACACCACGCTCTCCAGATTACACCGTCATTGACACGGACACAACCTGGGACGCCAACCAGACCCTCGACAGCGACGTGGTGGTCGAGGCTGGCGCTACGCTGACCATCGCGGGCAGCGCGGTGATCACCTTCAGCCCCACCGCTAACGCGCCGTATGCGGGCGGCTTTTCGGGCAAGAACGAGCTGATCGTCGAAAATGGCGGAACCCTCGTCATCCAGCCTGGAGCGCGGCTTACCGCCAACAGCATCGGCGACTGGTACGGCGTGGTCTTCCTGGCGGGCAGCGACGGCCAGATTAACGGGGCAACGCTGGAGAAGGGTGTAGCCGGGGTAACGATTGTGGACGCCTCGCCCCGCGTGCAGAACAGCGCCATCCGCAGCATGTGGGGAGGCGGCATAACCATTGGCGTCCTGGGAGCTGGCGCGATCATCTCTGGCACGAGCAATGCGCGCCTCGAATACAACACCTTCTCCGACATCGGCGGGTGGGACGGGGCCAGCGGCGCGGCGGAGAGCGGCGACAGCGGGATGCCCGGCGGCGCGGCGGTGGGCATCTACGTGCTGGGGGCGACTCCCACCATCCTGGGGAACACCATCCAGTTGGTGGGCGCGGGCAATGGGGGCAACGGCGGCAGCGGCGCGGCGGGCGCTCATGGCGACGAGCCTGGCGAGAATGGCGCCCCCGGCAACGCTGGCGGCAACGGGCTGGCGGGCGGCGCGGCCTGGGGCATCCGCGTGGAAGGCCCGACGGCCGCGACACCCTGGGGAATTTACAATAACCAGATTCACACCGTCGCCGGCGGTTGGGGCGGCACAGGCGGCGACGGCGGCGATGGCGGCGATGGCGCCAATGGCAGCGACGGCACGCTCCTGGGCGGAAATGGCGGCAATGGTGCGTTGGGCGGCGAACCCGGCGACGGCGCCAGCGGTATGCCGGCCTACGGCATCTCGGTGACCGACGCATCCCCGCACGTGCAGGGCAACCTGATCGAGAATGTGTCTGGCGGATGGGGCGGCGATTCCGGCGCGAGCGTTGGTGGGAGCGGCGGCGATGGCGGCGATGCGTCTCAGGACTACGGCGTCGGCGGCAACGGCGGACATGGCGCAGCTTCCTGCAACGCGCCGGGCGCAGTCGGGAACGGCGGGGCCGCCTATGGGATTTACGTCGCCGGGAACGTCTCCCCGGATGTGCGCCACAATACCCTGCGGGGCATGGAGGGCGGCGGCGGCGGGACGGCCTGGATGTGCGGGCCTGGCTTTGGCGGGGATGGCGGCGAAGGTAAACCCTACCTGGGCGTTGGCGGCGACAGCGGACAGGTCCTATATACCGATCCTGGTCACAGCGGGCACGGCGGGGCAGCGTTTGGCATCTGGGCGCTAAACGCCACGCCGGCGCTGGCGCGCAATGCCATCTACGACGTGCTGGGAGGCCAGGCGGGCCTGGCATGGCATGGCGTAAATACCTATGCGGGCTACGGCGATCCGTTGGGCCTGTGCCCCGATGCCGGCGATGCGCCCGACGGCGGCGACGGCGGCAATGCCTGCGGCGTCTGCGCCAACACAGCCATTCGCATCGAAAACAATATCGTCCACAACATCGTCGGAGGCCATGCGGCTGATGGCGACAAAGGCGGCAGCGCGGTCGGCGGTCGAGAGCCGGCCAACGGCGGCGATGGCGGCGAAGGCGGCAATGGCGGCTCCGGCTGGGGTATCTACGCCGATGGCGCCAACCCGGAGATCGTCGCCAACACGGTGGTGGACATGGCCCTGGGCAACGCCGGGCTGGGTGGAGAGGGCGGCGACAGATTGGGCGACGGCGGTAATCCCGGCAGCGATGGGGATGACGGCATCCCCGGCCGCGCCGACGGCATCTTCATGGACAACGAAGCTCGCCCATCGGTGGTCAACAACATCGTCGCCCAGATGACCGGCAACACCGGCTTTGGCATCAGCTCCCGCACCGCGCAAAGCGGCCTGACGCTGGATTACAACCTGGTGTGGAACTGGCCGCTGGGCAACTACAACAGCGTGAGCGGCGGCAGCAACGGCCTGGAAGCCGACCCGGCCTTCGCGGGCTATGCAGGCGATAACTTCTACCTGTCATCGGCTTCGCCAGCCATCAACCATGGCGGTGGCGCTTCGCTGCCAGCCGATGACCGCGACGGAACTTCCCGCCCCCAGGGCAACGCAGCCGATATCGGCGCTTACGAATACCTGCCCGGCGGCGGCGACTTCTTGCTCACCGCCGCGGCCGGCGCGTGGGATGCCCCGGATGGGCTGCTGGATGTGAGTTGGAAAAACGGGGTTGTCAGTGTGCCAATCACTGTCACCTACACCCCGCGCGGCCTGCTGTATCCAGCTTATCCGCTGCTGTTCGGTAATATAGGCTTCAGCCTTGAGCCGGTTACGCCGGTTGGCCTTGACCAGGCTATCACCCTGATCGTGTATTACGAAGATTCCGGGCTGCCGGCCGGGGTGGACGAGGCTGGCCTGGGCCTTTACCGTTTGAATGGCAGCGGCGAATGGCAGGCGCTGGCAGTGGTTGAGCGTGATACGACTGCCAACTCGCTCACCGTGCAGGCAGACGCGCTGGGCGATTTTGCTCTGCTTGGCAGTGCGCCATCCAGCTATTCGATTTTTCTCCCGCTCATCCTCCGGCATTAGAACGGCATAAGGATCGGGACTTGCGAGCGGCGTTTTTTACCCTGCCGCTCACAAGTCCCTCATTCCAAACAGGCAGCCAGCGACAAGGCCGCGTTGATGACATTCTCAAGGTATGTAAACAAGTAGGGCAAATTGCCAATTTGCCCTACCTATCTCATCCGGAAGGTATCGCCTGGAAATCAATGGTTTCTCGGTGGTCACCTGCCGACATCGCTTCAAGATGGAGTTGAGAGCGTACAACCGGGGGCGGCGATGGCGCGCAGGGCATGGTCTCGAAGTTTAGCTAACATCACGATCACCTGAGGCTCTCTATCGCACAACCAGCGGCAGGTAGATGATGAAACTCGCCGTTGTGTTATCAATAACCAGCAGGTTATTGCTCTCGTCCCGTTCGGGGATGGCCGCGCCCGGATCGGCGCTGACGAAGATGGCGTAGCTGCCTGCTGGCAGGGTGAACTCGATGGTCTGGCTCTCGCCAGGGGCCAGGCTGGTCACGGTGGCGCTGTAGAGCAAAGTCCCTGTCTGGCTGGATTGGCGCGCCTCGACCAGCGCATTAGTGGTCGTTACAGGCCCATGGTTGGCAATCGTCACGCTGGCGGTGTTGCCCTCGATCTCCAAAGCCGTCCAGGCCAAATCCGGGAGGATGCCCGCCAGCACGAAATCGGTGTTGTTGGTTTCATCGGATTCGGGGATGGCGTCCGTTTCATCGAGGACGACCCACAGCTTGTTCACCGAACCCAGGGAGGCCGTATCCGTGATGCTAAAGGTGATGGTGTAGGTGTCTCCGGCATCCAGGATCACCCCAAGGGTTTCGCTGATCACCAAATCGCCGGCGACCGGATCGCCTGCCCGCAGGCTGACCTGAAAAGCTGCACCATTGGCCGATACGCCCACGTTGGAAAACCGGGCTGTGACTGCGAGCGCGCCGTTCTCGAAGCTGCTGGTTGTCAAATCTGCTTGCAGATCGGGCCGGACGGTTTGCAGGCTGAGGGCGTTGTTGCCCTCATCGGTTTCGACGATCTGTGCGTTGGGGTCGGCCTTGGCCGAGATGGTGTGAACGGCGGCGGTGATCGGAACCGTCCAGGTGATCTGAACCGTGGTGGTCAGGCCTGCGGTCAGGTCGGCCAGGGTTTGGATGCCGCCGATCTGGACGCCGTCATCGTAGAAGGCCACCTGGGGGCCAAGGGCGGTCAGGTCTCCGGCGTTGCGCAGAACCGCGGTGAGACGGGCGTCACTTCCCGGTGTGGGGTTGGATGGGTGGATCACAAGGCGGTCGAAGGTCAGGTCATGGCCGACGGTGTGGGCTGCAAAGGCCAGGTCCGATTGGCCCATGACCGGCAATTGGGTGACGGTGAAGCTCAGGGTGGGGGAGATATCGAAGGTCTGGGTGATAGGCTCGATCGTGATCTTCTGGTAGGCCAGGAAGATTTCATCCGCAGCCCCAAAGGCGGCGCTGTGGGCGGCTTCCACCGCGATGTCCTCGGTCAAGGTTTGATCGGCGGCCCACCGGCCGTTGGCCGAGTCGTAGACCCGGTAGAACAGGTCGGCGCCGGCCTCGCCCATCCCCTGCCAGACCATGGCCAGGTTGCCGTTGGGGGCGCTCGACAGGCTGACGTCCAGGAAACCGCCTTCCAGGCTGTCCGGGCGGATGGCCTGGGCGTTGCCCACCTCCCAGGAGTTGTTCAGCCAGACCAGCTCGCCGTTGCGCAGCCAGGCCAGGTGCAGCGCGCCGCTGGAATCGTAGGCCAGGGTGGGCGCCGAATCGGGCACGGCGTCGCTGGTCAGGCGGGTGGGGCCAGACCAGGCCGCTCCATTGTAGGCGCTGTACCAAAGCTCGGTATCGTCGGGGGTAGCGACCAGATCGCCGTCCATATCCCGGACGTAGACCAGGGCAGCCTGGTTGCCGGCGTAGGCGGCGGAGGCCACCTCGATGATGTCATACAGGCCGGTGTGAGCCTGAGCGGGCGCGCTCCAGTTAGCCCCATCCCAC
Organism: Candidatus Aquidulcis sp.; assembly: GCA_020723385.1. Taxonomy (GTDB): domain Bacteria; phylum Chloroflexota; class Anaerolineae; order Anaerolineales; family UBA4823; genus DYIZ01. The sequence continues at coordinate 450 of DYIZ01000033.1, read as the reverse complement.
CAGGCGTAGTTGATGGCGATGGGGTGAGCGGCAGTCCCCAGGATGTCGCTGCCGTCGTTGGATTTCCACAAGGCCATGACTTTAAGCCCGTCGTTGGTGCGGCTGAGCTGGGGGGCGTGATGCATCTGGGCGGGGTCGCTGCTCAGGTTGGTAAACCCGCTGCAGGCGGCGCCCGTCCATTCACAGGCCACCACATCCAGGGATTGGGCAAAAGCCTGGTCGAGGTTCAGCGTCCCCGTGGCGATACTGGAGCGTTCCCAGACCACCACCCCGCTGCCGTCGTTCAGCAGGGCAACCGCCGGGCCGTAATCGGGCTGTGAATCGGGAAGGATGACGTCTGCCGGCGCACTCCAGGCGCTGCCGTTGTAGTACAGCGCCCGGATGTGGGTTCCCAGGCCCTGGGGTTGAGCATCATCGTCATGAACGTAGCCCAGCAGCCGCTTCGAGCCG
>DYIZ01000032.1:39108-46749 GCA_020723385.1 Candidatus Aquidulcis sp. | reverse complement strand
TCGGGCAGCAGTGTGCGCCGGTTGGCCGAGTCGTCCAGCGTGCGCTCGAGCAGCGAGTGGGCGGCGTTGTCCCAGGCGGTGCGCGGCGCACCGGCGAGGGCACGCGCCAGCGAGTTGATCTTCTCGGCGTTGATCGGGTTGCGCTTGAACGGCATAGCCGACGAGCCGACCTGTTTGCGGCCAAACGGCTCGCTCCATTCGCCGACGGGCGGCGATTGCAGCAGCCGCAGGTCGAAGGCGAATTTATACAGCGAGCCGCCCAGCCCGGCCAGGGCGCTGAGCACGCGGTAATCCTGTTTGCGGGGGTAAACCTGCGTGGCGACCGGGAAGAACGGCAGCCCCAGGCGGGTGGAGAGCTTCGTCTCGAATTCGGCCAGCCGCTCCGCGCCGATCAGTTCGGCGTAGGATGCTCCCGTGCCGACCGCGCCTTTGAAGCCTTTGCCGCACAGCAGGCGGCGGGCGCGGCGCAGGTCTTCCCAATCCATGAGCAAATCCTGGGCGTAGGAGGCCAGCCGGTAGCCGAGGGTGGACGGCTCGGCGGGCTGCAGGTGGGTGAAGGCCATCAGCGGGGTTTCGGCGGCGGCTTCGATTTTGTCGGCGAAGATCAGCAGCAAGCGGCGCACAGCTTCGATAACGAGGTCAAGCGACTGGCGGAGGCGCAGTGCGTCGGCGTTGTCTTCGATGTCCATGGAGGTCGCACCTAGGTGGATGATACCGCCGCCCAGGGGAGCCTGTTCGGCGAAAGTGCGCAGCTCGGCCATCAGATCGTGGTGGATTTCGGCCTCGATCTCGAGGGCACGGGGGATGTCAATCTCGTCAGCGTGGGCGCGCAGATCGGCAGCCTGCCCCTCGGTGACGAGACCGTATTCGGCCTGGGTCTCGGCGAGGGCAACCCACAATTGCCGCCAGAGGAGGCGCTTGTGCTGCTCCGACCAGATATGGCGCATTTCGTCCGAGCCGTAGCGCCAGGTGAAGGGGGATTGGTAGGTGGAGTAGTCAGGGGACATAAGAAGCTCCGGGGCGTAAAACGTAATGCGTGAAACGTGAGGGGTTACGCGGATTCGTCCGGCGGGAGGGGGCCGATCCAGGTTTCGCAGAGGGCCAGGAAGGCGCTGCTGGCGGGCCGATCTTTGACGATGGCGGTTTGCACGATGCCGGGAACCTGATGGCCGTCAATCTCGACGCTGGCCTGGCCGCAGGGGAAGATGACGTTCAGCAAGTCAAAGTACTGCGGCCCGGCAGGGAAGCGCGGCCAGGTGAGATGTTTCTGATCCAGCAGGTCGGCCCAGGCGACGGCGATGTGATGATCTTCGCTGTTGCATTCCGCCGTGTACCGGCTGCGTCCATCGGTGGTGTGCCCGCATTGGGCGACATGATAAGGGAACTCAGCCACCGGGCAGTCGCGGAATTCCGGGAAATGGCGGGTGAGCGAATCGGTCAGCCAGCGCGCCAATGGTAGATTATCCGTGAAGATGCCGCAGAATGGCTCAACCCGCGGGCCGAAGGGGCGCGGCGCAACCCACAGGGTGAGGGCGTGACCCGCGCCGTGCTGGCTGTAGGTGCAGTTCCAGTAGCTGGCAATTGCCACGGCTTGTTCTGTACCGGGTGCGAAAAGGGTCAGGCCGGGGTTTTCTCCGCACAGGAAGACGGGGTGACGGTATTGAAGCATGGGGGGTCTACGGGAAGGGTTGAAGGTGGCAAGTCGCAGGTGGCAGGTCAGGGTATCCAGACAAGGTCATCATAATGGCAGAAAGCAGCCGTGCAGCTATCAATCAGAATCGGTTCGCCATCGGGGACAGCGAGATAATATAACTCAGTCCCTGTCGTATAAAAGTAAAAGCCGGTCGAGTCGGGACTCCAAAGCGCCGGATAAAATTTATTGTCGGTCAAAGTGCGCACAAATTGATCGGCTTCGGAAAATAACACGCTAGCGATCGTTGAGTAAGTAAAGCGGGGGTCTTGATAAAGGATCAACCAACGATGATCAGGTGAGACGCTGGCATTGTTATACGGTTTATCACTCAGTTGGATTATTGAACCATCTTCGGAAATACCAAAGACCTTATCGCCATCAAAGCCAATAAACCGAGAAAATATTCCCCCGCGAAATATCAGTATCCAGAAAATGTCATCCGAAACATGTGTACTTTGTCCATTCCAATCCACGAAATAGAAGCCCGATACATCGTTTTCTTCGGGAGCAGCACTGACAGCCAATAGGTGGTTTTCGGTATCAATTGCATACCCTGCAGAACTATGCTTCCACAAGACCGTTAACTGCCCGGTTTCAATGTTGATGTATCTTAAACCGGTATCTCCACAACAACCTTCAGAAGTGTTATACAGAAAGTAAAAATTGGGTGTGATCCATCCATATCCATTGGTCCACCTGCCACTATCCAGAAAGATGGGTGTACTGATCAAAGTTTGATCAAATTCTACCTTGTAGAACGAAGTTATCGTATCTGTATAATTTAAACTCGTCGCCTGGAACAGAATCCAATTACCATCAGGCGACCAGCTTATTGAACCAATTTCTAAAGGTTCTTCTGTCAAACGCAAGGTCGTTTTTGCCGCTAAATCATAAACGTATAGAAACCGGTCATCCGATTGATATTCTATTGTTCCCACAAAAGCCAGATAGCGCCCATTGGGGGACCAAGCCGAAATGAAATGATCGGTCAATATCGAACTATTACCGTCTTTTTCAGACAAAAAGGCGACTGGATAAAGGCCGCCATCGAGAACTGATAACAAATATAAAGTAGTGCAGTCTTTATAAAACGCAATCCAATTTCCATCGGGTGAGATGGCGTTTTGTGGGTGGGGCGAGCAACTATCATATGGCAAATTGATTTCCATCCGACTATAGCCAAGTGGATCTAGCTTCACAAAGCGAGGATTCTTGTACTCTCTTTCCTGAAACATCAAATACGGCCCTTGCGGCGGCAGAGTCGGCCAGGGGGTGGCTGTTGGTGTGGGTGTCAGCGTCGCGGTAGGTGGAATTCGGGTGGCAGTCGCGGTTCCCGTTTGTGTCGCCGTCGGCGGCATAGGCGAGACGGTGGGCGTCCGCGTCGGTGTGCGGGTTGGAGCGGCGGACGCCGTCGCGGCCGGCGTTCCGTCGGTCGGCGCGGCGCAGGCGGTCATAATCAGCAGGAGCACTGCGAAGCCGGCGTTCGCCATCCAATTGCGGATTGCATCGAAATGCGTGTGACGTAGTTTTACACTCAAAGCGCCTCCTTGCTTTCGATCATTCCCCCGGATTACCGCGTCCCCGTCTCGCTCGTAAAATCTCGCGCGTGGGGTAGCCCAAGATCGTCCTGACTCGACCAGATCGTTCGGCAACGATAAATCTGTCGCCTTCGATACGATAGTCGGCGTTCCATTCGATTGCAAATTTGACGGCTGTTTCTGTAATTGTGAACGGCTGCCTATCGCCATCACGCGCCAGGCAGAGCGCCAGATTGTCTTCGGTATCGAGCAGCCACGCATCGCCAGTCTCAGTGGAGAAGAATACCAGATTGTCAAGCCTGACGAGGCGGGCGTCACTTTCCTGGGCTTTCTGAATGATGTAATTAACCTCACCGTTGATGCTCATTTGCTCTTTGCTCAGAGATTGCGGTTGGATACGAGCCTTTTCAATCCTGGCGTGTCGTTTACGTTTTGCCATTATTCCTCCTCCAAAGATGCTGGGGGCTTTGAGAGTCGCCGTGAAAATAAGCACCCTGCGCGCAGTCGAAGGGTGTGGCGCTTCATCGCCAACAGTGTGCTTCGACTGCGCGCGGCACGCCTGCCCTGCGCTCAGTCGAAGGGCCTGTCACGACAAATCCCAGGGACCCAGAATAACGAGAAGTGTATCGCGTGGCGCGTACGGCAGAATCGCATCGGTCTGGTCCGCTTCTGGCGGTCATTATAACATCGGGCCGTGCGCCTCGTCCGCCCTGGGGAACGAAGGATCGTCGAAGCTGCAAGACCCTTCTGGCCACGATTATCAACGATTTGTCAGCCGGATGTTCGGTGTGAAGCCCGGTTGTGTGCTATATTCCCATTATCCGACCCGCTGGAGGTACACGATGACTGCATGGACGATCAGTTTACGAGCGCTGCGCCACCCGCTGACGCTGATCAGTATCGGCCTGCTGCTGCTCAACGATCACGTTCTGAAGGCTGCGACGCCATCGGTCGTCACCGGAAAGGTGAGCGATTTCGCCGGGTTGTTTTTCTTCCCGTTCCTGCTGGCGGCGATTTTCGGTCTGTTGTTCGACCGGCTGCGCCTGCCGCCGCGCGACGCAGCAGCCCTGGCTTTCGGGACAACCCTGGTGTGGTTCATGCTGATCAAAACCTGGCTGCCCGCCAATGCGCTGACCGCCCGGCTGATAACGCAGTTCGTGGGCCTGCCGGTGCATTTTGCGTTGGATCCCACCGATCTTGTCGCGCTGATTGTACTTTTACCGGCCTGGCGGTTGTGGCGGCAGTCGGAATTTCCACACACCCTCCATTCTCCCGGCCGGCTGGCTTACCTGGCGCTCGGCGTGGCGTCGTTGGCGACCCTGGCGACATCTTGCCCCACGCCAATGTCGTTGAGCCGGCTGGTCGTGTATGAGCAGTCAATCTATGTTGGCGATAGCTACGCCAACTACGGTTTCGACGCCTTTGTGGGTGTGAGTCAGGATGGCATTGACTGGCAGTCCACTGCTTCGAGCAAAATACCTGAAAACGTTTTGCTGCAATTGAAGCAGCCGGTATCGCTGCCGGTCATCCAATGCGAGGCTGAGAGCCGGCTGCGGTGTTATCGCATCACCGGCGCAGAATTGGTGGAGAGTTCAGCGGACGGCGGCGATACCTGGCAAATCGATTGGCAAATTCCCTGGGGACGAAAAGAATTTATGCTGCGCTATCCCAGTTTCCCGTGCGGGAAAGGCGACCTGAATACCACGCCCAATGACCTGGCGCTGCTGCACGGCCAAAACGGCGATACAGTGGTGGTTGCGATGGGCAACGAAGGGATACTGACGCGTACTCCCGATGGGAGCTGGCAGCGCATCGGCATTGGAAACGCTCAACCAACGCCTTACAGTGAAACGAGTCTCGACAGGTTGTTCACCGTGATTTTGTTCATGGTGTTGGGCGAAACCGCGCTGCCTCTGTCAGCCGCGGTGCTGGCCTGGGTCGGATACAGCCTGTGGGCGGCCCAAATGCTCCTCGCGCCAAAAGCGCCATCGGGTGGAAAATCGGTCAACTGGGTGATGGCGCCCACCCTCTGGGGAATTGCCGTACTGGTGGGTGGGATAGCCCTGGCGTGGTTTTTTGTTCGTTTATCGGGCGCAAATGAGGAGCTGTTTTTCCTACCTTTGGCATTCGGCGCTATCGGTTTCTTGTTTGGCCCGTTCATCACCTGGGATCGTATTGCCGATTTAAGTAAACTACCCGGGCTGACCCGGCAGGCCCAAACGATCGTTATCTTCTCGACGATCGGCCTTTTCCCACTGGCCTGGCTGCCCTTTGTGGCCTGGGTGTACGCGGTCATCCCGGTGTATTCCCTGGCTTTGAGCATCGCTCTCGCAATCGGGGGATTCAGCCTGCTCGGCGGGGTCATTGGCCTACGGTGGATCACCAAACGAGCCAGGATGTTGCAGCGCGCCGCGCGGCAGGCTGCGCCGGATGATCAATCGCAAGAAGTCGCTCCTGCCGAAGCGGCGGCATCTCCACCGGCAGCGGTTACGCCGCGCCGGGAATGGGTCGTCTTTGGAATATTGTGGGCGCTGGCAACCAGTTTCGGGTCGGTTATTCCGACGCTCGCTTCTCTGCTGCTATTCTTCTCGCGCAGTATCCTGCCTTTTCTGACCTCGACGCCGTTGATGTTGGCGGCTCACGCTGCGCTGTTTGGTTTGGCGGGCTGGGCCGGGATGCGGCTGGCGCGGAGGGCGAATCTGCCGGCTATCCTCAGCCCTCGCATCACCACCGTCACATCCTGGATCGTGTTGCTGCTGGCGGGCGGCGCGTTTGGCGCAGTGAGCGGCCTGATCGTGCGGCTCGTTGTTTACGATCACTCTCTCGGCTGGCGCACGAATCTGAACACCTGGCTTTACTCGGCGGGCGCGATGATCGGCGCGGAGATCGTTTTCCGGTTGTTTCTGTTGAGCGCACTGATTTTGCTGATCGTCCCACGCTTGCAGGATCGCCTGGGGAAAACAGGCAGCTTATGGGTGAGCATCGCCCTTGCCGCGCTGATCTCGACGCTGGCAACCGCCCCCTGGCTTTATTATCACGATGGGGCGGCGCTGGCCTTTTGGGGCCGGCGAGTCTATTGTTTTTTGCTGGCTCTGCTGGCCGGACGGCAGTTCACCCGCGACGGCTTAAGCGGCGCGATTTGCCTCTCCATCGGAGCGGAACTGGCCTGGCAGATCATTCTGAAAGATGTGGGGTATTCTTTCTAACCCGGACAAGCCGGAACCCCAAAAAGAATTATACACAAAGGACGCGAAAGGCTGCCACAAAGGCGGACAAAGGAAAACCAATGATACAAACCTTCATATCCTTCGTGAAAGCCTTCGTATTCTTCTCTGTCTGGTTGCTCGAAACTGTGGCGGTCATCCGTCGGAGGTCATTCCAATAATCCCCGCCACCCCCGCCCAGCGCGCCAGCCGCGCCCATAGCCGCAGCAGGATGAACGCCTGCGTCGCCGCGAACACCACCGGCCACCACGCCAGCGGGACGACTGGCATCAGCCCCAGCCGGAAGATAGCGTGGACGAGCAGCAACAGCAGCATCGCCAGCCCGTAGAGCAGGAAGTATTGCAGGGGGCGGCGGAAGATGGCCGCCGCTGCCCGACCGAAGGCGCGGAAAATGTTGCGCGTCCCGCCTGCCACAGCCATCGCCCGTGTGGCCTCCACCGCCGCCAGCCACAGCATCGCCAGCAGCGCGACGAGCGGCAGCGTGACCCAGTTCAGCCAGCCGCCCGCCGCGATTCCGGCGATCACGGCCCCGGTGAGCAGCCCGCCAAAGAGCAGTTGCGATACAAACCCCTCGAGTGCGTTCAGCAGCAGGAACGCCCCGAACCAGCGCCAGCAGCCCCACAGGAAGCGCCGCCAACTGAATTTTTGCCCCTCGACGAAGGTCAGCAGCGCGCCGCCGGTGACGAAGCTCGCCGGGAGCCAGACGACCACTGGCAGTATCAGCCAGGTTGCCAATCCCGCCAAAATCCAACCGTTCATCCAATCGGGGAAGCGCGGCTCAACCGGGCCGCCCAGCGCGCCTGAAGCCAGCGGGGATTCCATCAGCTCGATCACCAGCCAGTCGTCAATTCCGTTGGCGGCCTCCCGGATGGCGATGCGGTGCGCCGGGGTAGTCAGCATCAACGCCGGGACGAAGGCCAGCATCCCTGCCGAGAGCAGGCTCACCAGATAGGAGACGAGCAATAGTTGCGGGTAACGCAGCGAGCGAGAAAGCCCAACGCCAAAAGCCCGAAAACCGTTAAGCCGGGGCAGCGGCGCGCCTGAAATACTAATCGGCGGTGAAGCAGGTTGCTCAGGAGTCGAAACCTGATCTATATCTTTATCAGCGGCATCTGCGTTCATCAGCGTCCCATTTTCATCATTCGTTTCCATCTCACAGCCCTCCCCAATACAGCATCCAGTTCTG
>DYIZ01000032.1:24576-39098 GCA_020723385.1 Candidatus Aquidulcis sp. | reverse complement strand
CAGTTACAACTGCCGAAGCAGTTACAACTGCCGAAGCAGTTACAACTGCCGGAGCAGTTACAACTGCCGGAGTCTGAGTCAAATTGTCATTGGTGTCCATCACAGCCCTCCCCAATACAGCATCCAGTTCTGCAACTGGTAGAACAGCCGGGTGTTGATCGCCAGCCACGACCATATATCCATGCGCCGCGACAGGCCGTTGTCGGACCACTGTGTGTCGAGTACGATCTTCCGGCCGGGGTCTATCTCGGCGCGGATGACGGTTTTGTCGGGATAGGTGAAAACCTGCTCGCCTCCGCCGCCCCCCCACGGTTCGAGCACGGCGCTCCCATTGGAGAAGGTCACCTCCACTTCGGTCGGGATCACCAGCTCGCCCTGCCGCATCACCGTCACCGAATGTTCATCCACCGCGCTCACGCTGTAATTCAACGCACCGTCGCCGTACACCAGCCCGTCGAAGAACCAATCCAAATCCTGACCGCTGACCTCCTCGGCTGTGAGGCGGAAATCGTCGGTGGTGGGGTGCTGGAACTGGTAACGCTGGTAAAACGTGCTCATGACCTCCAGCATGGTTTCCTCGCCGAGTATGTTTTCCAGTGTGGTCAGCGCCAGCGCCGGTTTGGCGTAGGCAGCCACGCCGTAACCTGCCAGGCCGTTGAAATCCCAGGCTTTGCCGTACATGGGCGTGTTCGGGAAGGCCAGGTAATCCATGCGCCGCATCTGCTGGTAGCTCAGCTTGACGTTGCCCGCATCAACAGCATCATAGGGGCCGTAGACCTTGCCCATCAGCCGCACAGTCGAATAATCGGTGAAACCCTCGTCCAGCCAGGGTTCTTCGGCCTCGTTGAAGGCCGCGGTGGCATACCACCATTCGTGACCGATCTCGTGGACGGTGACCAGTTCCAACATGCGGTCGAACTCCCCTTTCATGATGCCCAGCCCGGTGAAATCTTCCAGCCCCGCCGTGACCAGCATGGGGTACTCCATCCCGCCTGCGCCGCCCGCCTCGTCGGGCACGTCAACTACCAGCAAGCGCGGGTAAGGGTACGCCCCGTACCACTCGCCGAAATAGGTTACCGCGGCTTCGGCAGCGTCCAGCGCCCGCTCGACGGTGAAACTGTGCTCCGGCAGGTAGAAATACACCACCTCGACCCCGTTCACGGTGCGCGCTGTCTGCCGGAAGTTCGGGCTGGCCGTCCATGAGAAATCAATCACACTTTGGGCGTGATAGCTGACCGTTTGCGTCCCGTTGCCGTTATCCTTTTCGGCGACCGGCAGGCCGGTTGCGCCGGTGACGTAGCCGGTTGGCAGGGTGATAGCGACATCATACGTGCCGAAATCGGCGAAAAATTCGGAATTGGCGTGGAAGGGATAGGCGTTCCACCCTTCGACTGCGCTCTGGGAACCCGGCTGCCAGACGCCCAGTTTGGGGAACCATTGCCCGATCATGAAAAAATCGTCGCCGAAGAAGCCGGTGCGGGCGAAGACTTTGGGCAACTGGGCGCGGAAATCCACTTCGAGTGAGAACGACTCGCCGCCTGGCACCGGCGAGGGGAGCTGTACCCGGGCGAGGGTGCCATCCTCGATGGATTCCAGCGTCAGCGGCGTTCCGTCAGCCAGGCGGATGCCGGTCACCTCGATCCAGCCCGGATGCCCGGCATCCCAGGCATAGCCGCGAGCCGTGCCCGATTCGGTGAGGAAGATCGAATTTTGGTCGCGGAAGGCGTTCAGGTACAGGTGAAAAACCGCGTCGGGGATGGGAATATCGGTGGTGTTGAGATAGGTGATCGTCTCGTGGCCGGTGAGGGTCTTGGCATCGGCGTCGAGCGTCACTTCGATGTTATACGACGCCACCTGTGGAATGTCGGGCCAATCGGGCGCGGCAGCGGGTGCCGGTGGTGCGGGCCGGTTGCAGCCAGCCAGCAGTGCGAAGATGACCAGTGGGAACAGCAGTTTTTTCATGGCAGCCTCCCGGTGCAAGATGATGAACTGTTCACAATAAGTTATTTTGTCACCTGTAGAATTTGGGCAGCCATTCACAAATACATCATGAATACTTGAATGGCATGCCCCGTCACGTTCCTATTTGCCAATTCGTGCCATTCGTTATTGAAATAGCTGCTTTAAACGGTAACCGGCGCCCCCGGGAATTTACGGACAGGCTCTTATTTCTTCTTCAGTGTCCCCAATAATCCGTGGGGAGAGGGTTGAGACGTTCCAGGTCGAGGAGATTGGGCTTGCCGCCACGCGCTGTGAGAGCTATCAATTTCCGTACTGAGCGCCATCCAATCCTTCACCACCAGCACAAGCCCATTCAACTGGGGATCGAACATTTGCTTTGGAAGGAAAAAGCGCAGCGCCTTACGTGACATGGGAAAACCGTTTAGCTCGACCACCAGCGCTGTTTTTCCGTAAAATGGTTCGAAAAACTGGTGCTCTGCCCACTTGGCCTGGCTGGGAGGAAACAGATTGTGGAAATCGGCTGGGTGGACAGTGCGCAGGCGGCGGTATGAAATCTTCAACTGCAAGAAGGGGGTAACCACCCGCAGGTGGTCACGCCGCGCCTGAACGTATGCCATACTGCGCCCCAGAAATGCCAGCGCCGCAAAAATTAGCACGAACACCGCTGCCAGCGCCAAGAGAGTGTCGTAGGGCGCATGAATCGCTGCCGAGATCAGATATCCGTTCCACCACCATACGGCAGCCAGCAGTAAACCCATAATCAGTGTCACTCCCCACAGGCGGTCCATCAATCGTTGGTAAAGTAACAGCCGATGCCGCCGGCCTGCTTTGCGAGTGTTCATATCCACCTCATCCGTTGTCTCTCATGGGAAGCGTAAACCAGAAAGTGCTGCCCTCCTTCAGCACACTCTGCGCGCCAATTTCGCCGCCCATGATCTCGACCAGCTTTTTCGCTACGTTCAACCCAAGCCCCCATCCCTGGTGTTCGCGCACGGCAGGGTCTTCGGAGCGGAAGAATTGCGTGAAGAGATTGCTCTGATCTTCCGGGCTGATGCCGATGCCGTTGTCGGTCACTTCCACTCGGACGAAGTCATTTGCTGGCATGGCACGCAGGCTAATTTTGCCGCCTTCCGGTGTATACTTATTGGCGTTGGTGACCAGGTTGCTCAAAACTTGCACCAGGCGCTGCGGGTCAGCGAACACGTGCGGCTCGCCGGCGATATCTATTTCCACCGATTGGCGGCGTTCATCAATCTTGGGGCGCAGGCTGTTAAAGGTCTCATCCACGTAATCTCTCAGCAAGAGATCCGCCCGCTGGAAGCGCAGCCGCCCACTCTCCATGTAATTGATGTCGGAAAGGTCAGTGACCAGCACCGACATGCGCTCGACGTTGGTGCGGATGGTGTTCAGAAAGCTGAGCTGCATCTCGTTGACCGGCCCGACCGCATTGGCGCGCAGCAGATCTGTGTACCCCTTGATCGAAGTCATCGGGATGCGAATTTCATGTGTGACCACTGAGATGAATTTGGATTTCGAAGTGTGAGCGTGCTGCACTGATTGGAAGAGCCGCGCGTTCTGGATGGCGCTGGCAGCCCGGCTGGATAACCGTCCCAGGAAATTCAAGGCCATTTCGCTGCATGATGGAGAACACTCGACAGCAAGCAACCCGATGAACTGGCCTGAGTGCAGCAAGGGAGCTACCAACCGGGCGGGAGTCCCCCCCTCGGCGGGGAACGCCAGTGGCTCGGATGCGCGTACACACCGGGCAACCAATTCATCATCCGGTGAGAGCACCCGGTCTTTTTCGGAACCGGTCATCACGACCAGATCAGGGTTTTCGACCCCCGAGAGAGCTGCCCACCCGCCGGCCGCCCCCGTCTCCTGGATCGCCCAGCGCACCGCGATTTCGAGCACGACATCCAACTCCAGGCTGGCGTTCAGCTCCCGGTCAATCTGCGAGAGCGTCTCCAATTCGGCGACGCGCGCCGCCAGGGCGTGGTCGGTGCGTGTGTACAGGCGGGCGTTCTCGATGGCGATGGCTGCCTGGGCGGCGAAAGCGCTCAAAAGTTTCAGATCGTCTTCAGTGAAGATGCCAGCCTGCACCCGGTTGTCTACGTAGATCACACCGACGGTTTCGCCGTGCGCCCGCAGAGGCGCGCACAGCACCGAGCGCAGCGCATAGAACATCACCGAGGCCTGCGCCGAAAAGCGCGGGTCGTTTTGGGCATCGGTGGTGACCAGTCCGTTGCCGCTCTCGATGACGGTGCGGATCACGGTGGTGCTCACTTCCATCTCGGCATCGGAGAGAGATTTGTGCTCGATGCTGCGCCCGGAGCGAAGGTAAAGGTTGCGAGCGCCGTCGTCGCTGAGTACGAGGAAACCACGCTCAGCGTGGGTCAACTCGATGACCGCATCGAGCACTTGCGCCAGCACTTCGTCCAAATCGAGCGAGCTGCCCAGGGATTGCGATACCCGGTACAGCGCGGCCAGGCGAGATTGTTCAGCATCGAGAGTCAGGTGTTCAGCCAGTTTTTCCAGTTCCAGCTTCGCTTTTTGAACATTGGCATGAACGGCGTTGGAGAGCGTTTGCTTCTCCAGCTCAGTCAGCGTGACCTGTAAGTTTTTTAGAGCAGCCTGGGGGGTGTGTTTGACCATGAAATACCTTACATCGAACCCGGAAGAACCGTTTGATAATAGTCGCACAGGTCTTTCATAAAGCAGCGAGGACAATCGGGTTTGCGGGCGTGACAGATTTCTCGTCCCAGCCGGATCAGATTGAGGTGGGCAGCGTAGTAAGCCTCGGGGGGGAACAAACCAGCCAGGTGAGGGTGCGCCTGCTCGGCATTCAAAGCCTGGGGACGCAAGCCCAGGCGGCCGGTGACCCGGTGGATGTGGGTGTCTACAGGAAAAGCTGGTTTATCCAAAGAAAATTGTAGCACGATTGCCGCAGTTTTGGGGCCGACGCCATTGAATTGCAGCAGCCAGGCGCGGGCTTCCTCGGTGGGCAGGTCCCGTAGAAATGCCAGATCGAGCGCGCCGCGCAGGGCTGTGATGCTTCGCAGGACAGCCTGGATGCGAGGCCCTTTTATATTGGCCAACCCTGCCGGGCGGATGGCTTCCACCACCGCCTGCGGATCGGCATCCCGTACAGTTTCCCAGGAGGCGAAACGCTGCCGCAGGGAATCGAAAGCCCGGTCGCGGTTTGTATCGTTGGTATTTTGCGAAAGAATGGTGGAAATCAACTCGTCGAGCGGCGGTAACGGATGACGCCAATCTGGCGCCCCGTATTCTGCCAGAAGGCGGTTGTGAATGGCGATGGCGCGCTCGGATAGTATCATGGTATGCAAGGATGATTGCAATAATACGATAAAAAACAAAACGTGAGGAGATTATACCCCACGTTTTGTTTTTTCGGGATGTTTGAATATGGAGAGACATTTCGGAAATTGGGGATGATGCAGTGCTATGCGCCGCATCATCCCCAATTTTCGGTTTATTTTTTGTTTACGCCTCGATTTTTAGCTCGAAGCACGGACGCGCCTCGCCGACGTGCAGGCTGCGCCAGTTGTGCAAATCAAATCGAGGGCCGAAAACCGCGAGCGCGTCTAGCTCCTGTGGAGACAGCACACCCAATTGGCGCAGGATTTCCAGCGCCACTGCCGGGCGGACGCGCCCACCGGGTTCACCCGGCGCACGCGAGTGCGCGGCCAGGTCGCCATCGGAAATTTTGAAGGCGATGCCCAATCCCGGCGAATGCGGGGCGATCACACCCGGTAGAACGCCAATCGCCAGGAAGCCCTCCGCACCTTGCTTGACCAGAATGCGCCCGCTGGCAACGGTCATAAAGCGGGTGTCGAAGCTGTCTGGCCCGCCGACCATATTGGGATACGCGGTCATGGCGCCCGCGATGGTGCGGCAGGTCTCGGCCCGCCGGTCATCGAGGCCCGTGGGGTCTACCAAACGGGCGAACCCGAGGGCGGCATTGTAGAGCGGCGCGGCAAAGTTGGGCGCCGAGCAGCCATCAATGCCGATGGGTGTTTCGCTCGCCGCGACGCTGCACATTTCAGCAAACGCCTGCAAAATGTCTTTTTGGATGGGGTGCGCCGGGTTGATGTAGGTCAGCCGCGTGGCATCGGCGTCATGGTACAGATCGAGCAGGCGGGTGTAAGCCACCATGCCGGTATGCTTGCCGGAGCAATTGTGGCGGTTGGGGCTGAGCGCCTCGCCGCGCTGGCGCATGGCTTCGACGGTTTCGATGTGGGTCAGCGGGTGAATGCCGCACAGCAAATCGGATTCCTTCACGCCGGTTTTAGCCTGGATACCGCTCAGCACGGCTACATGCTCATCGGTGCCAGAATGCGAGGCGCACATCAGCGCGATTTCTTGCTTGGCGAGGTGAAAAGCGGCCTGCCCGCCGTGTTCCAGGAAAGGCATGATCTGGAATGGCTTGGCCGACGAACGCAGGTAGGTGACCACTTCGGGACTGCCCCAGGATGCAACCAGTTTCCCCTGGGAATTGACGACGGCGGCTGCGCCGTAATGCACTGACTCGACGATCTTCCCGCGGGTCAGTTCGAGCATTGGGAGGTAGGGTAAACTGGTCATTTCAGGTTTGATCGGTCACTTCGACCGGGCGAAAGCGGCGGGCATAGTATTGATATAGCCCGTGACGGAGGCGGAGGGTGTACAACTCTTCCATTTTCGCCGGAAATTCTATCTCTTTCATCAGGGATTGCATCAACGCCTCGGTCTCTTCGGGTGAGGCGTTATGTTTGCCAAGTTTTTCCAATCCCTTGAGGATGCTGTTCAGTAAGTGTTTCTGGGTTTTGATCGTATCGAATGGCACTGGACCGCCGCGTCCGCTGATGAGCGTGAAATCCTTGTATTCGGCTGAGATCAGATCGAGTGTCTCCAGCCAGGCGGGAATGTCGGCGTTCGTGAGGAAGGGCGGCTGGTTGGCTAACACCGCATCGCCCACGAAGACGATTTTCGCCTCCGGGATGATGGCCCACACTGCGCCGGTCGCCGGGCCGGGGTGATGCTCGAGGATCACACTGGGCGGCCCCCAGTTCAGCCGGGCATGGTGAGAAAAGGTGATATCGGGGATCGCCCAGCGGGTTCCCACGGCATCGTTTTGCGACTCCCATTCCGAGCCGCTGTCTGGCTGCCCCTTGAAAACCGATGGCCGGCTGCGGAAGGCCTGGGCCACCTTTTGGTGAGCGATGATGAGGCAGTCCAGCGCCCGCGCCCCGAGCGTGCGGTCGGGATGGGTATCCAGGTTGACTAACAGCCGGTTGGCGTTGCTGCTCAGGGCGAGTAAGGAAGTGCGCCAGATGCGGGCGTCTTCGGCGCGCAGCGGGGCGTCAATCAAAATCGCGCCGTGCGGCAGCACCAGCGCTCCCAGCGTCACGCCTGGATAAGCATTTTCGTAGAAGATGTTTTTTTTGAGTTCTTGCATAAGTTAGTCCGAACCTTTATCTGTGCGCTACAGGCAGGGTAAAGATAAACCGCGCCCCGCCGTCTGGATTGCTCTCGACCCAGATTTGCCCGCCGTGTCCCTCTACGGCCAGCCGACAGTAGGCTAATCCCAGGCCAAAGCCCTTGGGCGCGCCGCTCGCATTCAGTCGGGTGAACTTGTCGAAGATGCGTTCCCGCTCTACGGCGGGGATGCCGGGGCCATTATCCTGCACCCACAGCCGCACCCAGCCGTCATCTGGTTCAGCGCCGATGGCAATCTTTCCCTGGTTGGGGGTAAATTTCACTGCATTCTCGAGCAGATTGGTCAGAACGCGGCGAATCATATCGGCATCCACCATTACTGCCGGCAGCCCGCTGGCTATCTCAGCCGTGATGGTTTGCTGTTTGCCCTCAGCTACCGGACGCACCGTCTCCATGGCGTCATTTACCAGCTCTTCCGGCCCGAAAGGCTCCAAATTAGCAATCGGCTGCCCGGCTTCCAGGCGATTGATGTCCAACAGCGAGTTGGTCAGGCGTTGGATGCGTTCTACCGAACGGATGGCAATATCCAGCATCGAGCGCACACCGGGATTTTCTTCCAGCGTGAGGATCGTATCGAGTACATCCAGGCTGGATACCACATTCGCCAGCGGGGAGCGCAAATCGTGATAGATCATCGAAGTCAAGTCTTCCCGCAAGGTGTCGAGATTCTTGCGCTCGGTGAGGTCGCGGAAAATCCACTGGATGTGAGAGACCTCCTCGATCAAGGCTGGCCTCACGTAAACTTGCACCGGCACATCCGCTTTCTCACGCACCCGCATCAGCGACTCGTAGGATACGGTCTTCTCCGGGGTCAGCTTTTCGAAGGTTACGCCAACCTCTTCCTCATCAATCGTGTGAAGCTGGCGGATGTTCATGCGGCGCAGCGCGTCTTTGCCATAATCGGTCAGCCGCACGGCCTGCCGATTGGCTTTGGCGATATTGCCTTTCCAGTCGGTGATCAGGATCGGGTCAATGCTGTCTTCGAATAGCTCGCGGTAACTTTCGTGGGCGGCTTGCAGCCGCTGGAAAAGCTGGGCGTGACGGATGGCGGTGCCTGCCAGGCTGCCGATGCCCGTCAGGACGATGAGCGCATCGGGGTCGTACTGCCCTTCGATGGGATTGATCGTCTCGATGACGCCGATGGTTTGCCCACGGTAGAGAACGGGCGCGCAGGCCATCGAGCGGGCTTCGATTCCGGTGCGCTGGCCGATCTCCGGGTCGAATCGGGGATCGCGGCGCACGTCGGCGAGAATGACACCCCGCCCTTCGTCGGCGACCCAGCCGGAGACGCTTTTCCCCAGCCGCAGGGGAGTGCTGAGATCCGTGGGGATCAGCCACCCCGTGGCGGCGCTGAAAACCAGCGAGTGGCCTTCGGCATCGGTCAGCGCCAGCGCGGCAGCTTCCACGCGCAGCGCCTGGCTGGCCTGCTCGATGATGCGCTGGAGCACTTCTTCCAGGTTGAGGCTGGCGGTGATGATCTTGGCGCTCTCGGTGAGGGCCGTCATCACGCGGGCGCGATGCTGGCTCTCGGTGTACAGGCGTGCATTCAGCACGGCGATGCCGGCCTGATCGGCGATAGCTTGCACGAGCGCCAAATGCTCGGAGGTGAAAAAGCTTGGCTGTGGGTGGACGAGGGTCATCACGCCCACCAGACGGTCGCGTACCCACAGCGGGGCGCTGACCGCTGATTTGGCCCCCGGTTTTTCATCGGATTCATACTGGCGGGCCATCCAGCGGTCGTCGAGGCTGGTGTCGGCGATGAGCACAGCCTGCCGGTTGCGAACCACCCATCCGGCCAGCCCGCGTTCCAGCGTGGCGCGCAGCCGCTGGGTGGTGTGATCGTGGATCTGCGCCCCGGTGATGATGGCCGACTCGATGGGTTTGCCGGTATCGTCCAGCACGATGATGCTGCCGCTGATGGCGCCGGTGGTGCGCATGGCGAGGAAGACCACCCGCTGCAAGACGGTGCGCATATCGAGCGCCTGGGTCAGCTCGCGGCTGACGTTATAAAGCAGTTCCAGCGAGGCGCGCACGGCAGTGTTTTCGGGTTTGTGGACTGGCTCGGGTGATGTCATGGCAATCTGCGAATCAAGAAATCGTTACCGGTAGTATCGGTAGATCACAAATGTCCGCTCAAAGTGGACGAAAGTCCACGTTTGGGCTGCCGGATGCCGGTTGTTCGCAACCACGTTATCCGGCGGGAGCAGTTTGTGATGTGCTGAGTATAGCATAATAGCAGAGTCAGCGAGTCAGCGAATCAGTGAAGCGGGATGCGGGGCATGTCGAGCATCAACACCTCGACGGCCAGGCGGGTATTGACATTCTTGTCGAGTTGATCGAGGGTGCGCTCGATCGCCGCGACGGTGCGATGAGCGGCTGGTAAATCGAGGCGGTCGGCCAACGCGGTGATTTCTTCCGCCCGGTCGAGATTGACGAGGGGGGCCGGCGCGCCGGATGCGGAGATTCCTCCGGCATACAGCATCACATCCCGCCAGTACGTCAGCCAGACGAGCAGCGCCTGCCGCAGGGTGTCTTTTTCCTTTGCCAGGCTCTCGGCATAAGCGAAGCGTTCCACCCGGCTGGCAGGGAGCAGGGATTGCAAATCGTCGAGCCAGGTTTTGCGCTGATCGAGGCGGTCGGGGGATTCTTTGAGCTGGAGGGCGTATCCGGGCCGCCCGCCGGAGATGTGCGCCAGCAGCCGGGCGTCTTCGGGCGGCAGTCCCCAGCGGGTTTGCAGCCCCTCGGCGGCCACGTCGAGCGACAGCGGGCGCAGGCGCAGCACTTCGCAGCGAGATACCACGGTGGGCAGCAGGCTTTCGGCGCTTTCGGCGGTCACAATCAATATCACCTGGGGCGCTGGCTCTTCCAACGTCTTCAACAGCGCATTGGCAGCGCTGGGGTGCGCCTCCTCGAAACGCAGCAGAATGGCCACACGGTAGCGGGCTTCGTAAGGGGCCAACGATAGACTGCGTTGAAGCTCGCGGATTTGGTCTACCTTCAGCGTGCCGCCCTCCTGCTCGGCCTGCACCACAGTCAAGTCGGCGTGCTGCATCCGCTCGATTTGCTGGCAGTTGCGGCAGGTACGGCAAGGCTCGCCGGGGACGGTGGGCGCGGGACAGTTGAGCGCCTGGGCGAAGCGCAGCGCCAGCGTGCGGCGGCCGATGCCCCGCGGGCCGGTGAACAGATAAGCGTGGCGCAGCCGCTCGCCGCTCACGTGCTGGCGCAGCAGATCAACAGCCCATTCGTGGCCCAACAGGTCCCAATTCATGGGGGCATTGTAGTCCAGAGGGGGGTTCTTGACAACCGGGATGTGACAAAATCACGGGAGAGGGGTGACAAATGACCGCCTGGGGGCTATGTTGGATTGAAGTTGACACGATACATGCCAGAAGTTACAATGAGTCCGCTATGGACCTCCTCTCTGGCCTCAACCCCCAACAACAACAAGCTGTTTCTGCTGGCACCGGCCCGGTGCTGGTGATGGCTGGCCCCGGATCGGGCAAGACGCGCGTCCTCACCAACCGCGTGGCATACCTCATCGGCGCAATGGGCGTGCGCCCGTACCACATCCTCGCGGTTACCTTCACTAACAAAGCTGCACGCGAGATGGAAGCGCGCGTCATCACCCTGCTCGGCGAGCAGGCGCGCGGCGTCACGCTGGGCACGTTTCACGCCACCTGCGCTAAAATCCTGCGCCGGGAAGCGGAACACCTGCCCTTCGACTCGAACTTCGTCATCTTTGACGATGATGATCAACTCGGCCTGGTCAAGCGCGCCCTCAGCGAGATGAACCTCGACGAGAAGCGCTATCGCCCTCAAGGGATTCATGGCTCGATTTCCGCTGCCAAGAACGAGCTGCTCCTGCCCGACGATTATCCGGTGCAGAATTACCGCGACGAGGTGGTCAAGCGCGTCTACACCCGCTACCAGCAGCTATTGCTCTCCAACAACGCGGTGGATTTCGACGATCTGCTCCTGTGGGTAGCCAAGCTGCTCGAAGACAACCCCACCGTACGCGAGAAATATGCCCGCCGCTTCGAGCATGTGTTGGTAGACGAGTTTCAAGACACCAACATGGCGCAGTACACCCTGCTCAAGCACCTGGCGTCGTTCCACGGGAATATATTCTGCGTTGGCGACGGCGACCAGAGTATATATCGTTGGAGGGGCGCCGATTACCGCAACATCTTACGTTTCGAGGAAGATTTCCCTTCCGCCCAGGTTATCCTGCTCGAAAAGAACTACCGTTCCACCCAGGGCATACTCGACGTGGCAATGGCGGTCATTGACCGCCACCCCCACCGCCGCCCCAAAAAACTGTTCACCGACCGCGGCGCGGGCGCAAAAGCCCAACTGCACGAAACTTACGACGACCGCGCCGAAGCCCAATACGTGGTAGACACCATCGCCTCACTGGTGGCTCGCAAGCAGGCCCTGCCCGGCGATTTCGCCGTGATGTATCGCACCAACGCCCAGTCCCGCCTGCTCGAAGAAGCCTTTTTGCACAATAACCTGCCCTACAAACTGGTCGGGGCGCAGCGATTCTATGGACGGCGCGAGGTCAAAGATGTCATCGCCTACCTGCGAATCGTGCATAACCCTAACGACGAATTCAGCCTGACGCGGGCGATCAACATCCCGCCGCGCGGCATCGGTGACAAGACGGTGATTGCCCTGCGCACCCAGGCCCAGAAAGTCTCTCTCAGCCCGGGAGAGCTTTTGCTGGAATTGGCGAGGAACAACGAGACCCCCAGCCGGGAGGCGTTCCAGGGGCGCGCCCTGGGGGCGTTGGTCAACTTCGGGGGACGCTTCGACGCCTGGCGCTCGCTGGCCGCTGATGTGTCGCCGCTGGTGTTGATGGATCGTATCCTCGACGATGTGGAATATCACGCGTATATTGACGATGGCACCGAAGAAGGCCAGGATCGCTGGGACAACGTGATGGAGCTGCGCCGCCTGGCCGCCGAATACCAGGATCGCTCGCTGGGCGACTTTTTGCAGGATATTGCCCTGGTCGCCGATCAAGATACGCTCGAAACCAATGCCAGTGTGCCCACTCTGCTCACGCTGCACGCCGCCAAGGGATTGGAATTCCCCATTGTCTTCCTGGTGGGGATGAACGATGGTACGCTGCCGCATTCGCGCTCGTTCGATGATCCTGAATCCATGCTCGAAGAGCGCCGCCTGCTCTACGTAGGGATCACCCGGGCTAAAGACCGGTTGTTCCTGGTTCACTCGCAAAACCGCAGCGCTTATGGTTACGCCGAGCCGGCGGAACCGTCGCGCTTCCTGGCTGAGATTCCCCTTGATCTGGTGGATGATACCGCCCCACGGCGTTCGAGTCTCTCCCATCGCTCGACCCCCGCCAGCCCCGTCCGCTGGCAGGCCCCCACCGGGTCCGCGCCGATCCTCCAGGCGCAGTTCAAGGCCGGGATGCATGTCAACCATCCCACCTGGGGCGACGGACTGGTGCTCAACAGCCGCATCCAGGATAACGATGAAATTGTGGATGTTTTCTTCAATGACATGGGGTTGAAGCGGGTGATTGCTTCGATGGCGAAATTGGCAGTGAAATCGTAAAACGTAAAGTCGTAAAGCGTAAGGAGACTCCTACGGATTACGCTTTACGCTTTACGGTATAATTTCATTATGCCCATCCTCGATCCCCACGCTTTGGAGTTCATCAGCCGCAGCGCCGAGCAGACTCGCCGGGCTGGTATGCGACTGGGGTCGCTGCTCCATCCGGGGGATGTGGTTTGCCTGGTTGGCGACCTGGGGGCTGGGAAGACGACCCTGGTTCAGGGTGTCGCTGCGGGTTGGGGATCGCTCGATTCGGTCTCCAGCCCGACTTTTGTGTTAGTCAACGTTTACCGCCGCCCCGATGGGCAGCGTCTGTATCACCTGGATGCCTACCGCCTTTCGGGCGCAGCGGAAGCGACAGATTTGGATGTTGATGCGATGCTCGTATCCGGCCCAATGGTTGTCGAGTGGGCGGAGCGCGTCTGGGACGCGTTACCCGGCGAGCACCTGCGGATTGATATGGCTTACATGGACGAGAATCAGCGTGATATGGTGATGAAGGCGCGTGGCTTTCGCTACGAGGCGCTGCTGGCCGCCTTTCGGAAACAGGTGTTTGGAGGCTGAATGCTCCTGGCCCTCGATACTTCCACCCGCACCATTGGCGTCGCTTTGTACGATGGAACGCGCGTGCTCGGTGAATCGGTGTGGACCAGCGTTGATCGTCACACGGTCGAGCTGGCCCCGGCGATAGCCGAGGCGTTGGCGCGTTCTGGCGTGGTGGTATCGGCCTTGCAGGTGCTGGCGGTGGCGACCGGTCCCGGCTCGTTCACTGGTTTGCGCATCGGCCTTGCGGTGGCTAAAGGGCTGGCGTTTGCACGCCACTTGCCGTTGATCGGCGTGCCGACGCTGGATGTGGTGGCCGTTTCCCAACCGGTGCAGGACATCCCGCTGGCGGCGGTTTTGCAGGCCGGGCGCGGGCGGCTGGCAGTGGGGTGGTATCACGCGGTTGAGGGGGCCTGGCAATCCGATGGGGAGCCGGAAGTGCTCGAAGTCGAGGCGCTCTCCCGCCGGATACAAAGTCCCACCCTGGTGTGCGGCGAGCTGACCGAGGATGAGCGGCGTATCCTGGCCCGCAAGCACAAAAACGTCATCCTGGCTTCGCCCGCTCATTCGATGCGCCGCCCGTCGTTCCTGGCTGAGATCGCCTGGCGGCGCTGGCTCACCGGCCGGGTGGACGATACCGCCAGCCTGTCGCCGGTCTATCTGCACTTCGGCGAGCCGATCCCCGGATGACTGCTGTGAATTCTCCCACCCTGACCATCCGGCGAATGACGCTGGACGATATTGACCGCGTTCACGCGCTGGATGTGCTCTCGTTCAGCATGCCATGGCCGCACCACTCGTACCGTTTCGAGCTGCTGGAAAACCCCAATTCGCTGCAATGGGTGGCGGAGGCAGCAGTCGGGGCGGACCTGAGTGTCCGCGATGGGGCAGACCTGAGTGTCCGCGATGTTGGGGCAGACCTGAGTGTCCGCGATGTT
>DYIZ01000032.1:0-24476 GCA_020723385.1 Candidatus Aquidulcis sp. | reverse complement strand
CGATGTTGGGGCAGACCTGAGTGTCCGCGATGTTGGGGCAGACCTGAGTGTCCGCGATGTTGGGGCAGACCTGAGTGTCCGCCCGGATGATTCAGGCGAACACTCGGGCGAACACGTCGGTTCGCCCTTACGAGGGCTGGTAGGGATGATCGTGGTGTGGCTGATTGTGGACGAGGCGCACATTGCCACGATAGCGGTGCATCCCGACTTCCGGCGGCGGGGCATCGCCCGGGAGTTGATGGTCACGGCCATACGGGAGTGCATCACCCATGGGGCCGTATCGGCGACGCTGGAAGTGCGCCAGCATAACCTGGGCGCGATCACACTCTATCGCCAGCTTGGATTTGAAGCGGTGGGCCGCCGCCCCCGCTATTACCAGGATACCCACGAAGATGCGATTATTATGACAGTTGCAGACCTCACGGGTTTTCAAAACCTGTGAGGTCTCGAGAAGATAGATTTTAGGAGGTTGATCGTGAGCGCTGAAGACACCTTGAAGCAAGTCGCCGAGGAAGTGTCGGTTTGCACGAAATGCCCGCTGCACCATTCCCGCAAGAAATCGGTTCCCGGCGAAGGCCCGGCAAACGCCCAGATCATGTTCATTGGCGAGGGGCCGGGATTCTATGAAAACGAGCAGGGACGGCCGTTTGTGGGCGCATCCGGCAAATTCCTGGATGAACTGCTGGGAGCGGCTGGCCTCAAGCGGGAGAAAGTCTTCATCGGGAACGTGGTCAAGTGCCGCCCGCCCGGCAACCGCGACCCGATGCCCGAGGAGATCGCCACCTGCGGCGATTACCTCGAGAGGCAGATCGCGGCCATCAATCCCAAGGTGATCGTGACCCTGGGGCGCTACTCGATGGGGCGCTTCCTGCCCAATGCCAAGATCAGCGCCGTTCACGGACAATCCTTCCAGGCCAACGGGCGGCTGATCGTCCCGATGTATCACCCGGCGGCGGCGCTTCACCAGCCCTCGCTCAAAGCTGATGTCGAACGCGACTTCGCCAGCCTGCCGGCACTGATGGGGAAGGCCAAAGACGCCCCGGGTTATGAAGAAGAAAAAAAGGAAGAGGAGCCGCAGCCTCCCGAAGAAAAGCCGCAGCCCAAGCAATTGAGTTTATTCTGACCGAAAACAACCACCGGCCAACCGCGAACCACTTTGAATCGCGGTTGGCTGTGCGCGGTTGACGGTCTTCAAACAAAAAGAGGAAAAATGACCAACTATCGTGAAACCCTTATCAGTAAATTCCAAAATCGCACCGCCAAGATCGCCATCCTCGGCCTGGGCTATGTGGGCCTGCCGCTGGCGGCGGTCTTCGGCGAAGCGGGATTCACCATTCTCGGCGTAGATCCCGACCGGCGCAAGATTGACGTTCTGAAGCGCGGCGAATCACATATCCAGGATGTTCCCACTGAGGTGATCGCCCGTCTCGTCAAGGGCGGCAAGCTCATCGCCTCCACCGATTTCTCGATCCTGAAAGAAGCCGACGCGGTCAGCATCTGCGTGCCCACCCCGCTGCGCAAAACCGGCGACCCGGATATGTCGTTCATCCTGTCGGCCACCGATGAGCTGGCGAAGTACATGCACCCCGGCATGGTCGTCGTGCTCGAATCTACCACCTACCCCGGCACCACGCGGGAAATCTTACTGCCCAAGCTCGGCAGTGAGAAGGGCCTCACCGTGGGCGAGGATTTCTTCCTGGCTTTTTCCCCCGAGCGGGTGGACCCTGGCCGCGAGGATTTCACCACCCTCAACACGCCCAAAGTGATGGGCGGCATCACCGATGCGTGCAGCGAAGTTGCCACTGCCTGGTATTCTCAGGCGCTGCAAAAAGTCGTGTCAGTCTCGTCTGCCGAAGCCGCCGAGCTGTCCAAGCTGCTCGAAAACACCTTCCGCATGATCAACATTGGGCTGGTGAACGAGCTGGCGATCATGTGCGAGCGTATGGGCGTGGATGTGTGGGAAGTGATTGACGCCGCCGCCACCAAACCCTTCGGCTTCATGAAGTTCACACCCGGCCCCGGCCTGGGCGGGCACTGCATCCCGATTGACCCGCTGTACCTTTCGTGGAAGATGAAAGCGTACCAGTACACCGCCCGCTTCATCGAGCTGGCCTCCGACATCAATACCAACATGCCGCGTTACGTGGTCAACCGCGTGCTGGATGCGATGAACGACCGCGGCCAGGTGCTCAAAGGCAGCAAGGCGCTCGTGCTCGGCGCGGCTTACAAGCCGGACATTGACGACATCCGCGAATCTCCCGCTTTGGATGTGATTGGCCTGTTGATGAAGAAGGGCGCAGAGGTCAAGTATCATGATCCGTACATCCCGCATCTGCACACTCACGATGGCATCGAGATGAATACCGTGCCGGATTTGATGGCTGCGGTGCGTGAAGCCGATATTGTCGTTATCGTGACCAGTCACAAATCTTACGATTACAAAGCCATTTTAGCAGACGCCAAACTCATCTTCGACTCGCGCAACGCGCTGGGGAAGCTGGGGAAGAACCACCCGAAGGTGGTCAGGCTTTGATGGCCGATTACGTTTTACGCATTACGTTTTCCGTTCAGCGTAATGCGTAAAACGTAACTTCAAAAACATGGCAAACTATCTCCTCACCGGCTCCGCCGGATTCATCGCCTCACGCGTCGCCGAGATGCTGCTCGAAGATGGGCACACCGTGGTTGGCGTGGATAATCTGAACGACGCCTACGATGTGCGGGTGAAAGAATATCGGCTGAAAAAGCTCCTGAGCCGTAAGGGATTCACCTTTCACCGGTTGGATATCTCAGACCGGGAAGCCCTCGCCGGTCAGCGGTCAGCAATCAGCGGTCAGTCTCTCGACGCGGTGATCAACCTCGCCGCCCGCGCCGGGGTGCGCCAGTCTGTGGAGAATCCCTGGGTTTACGTGGATACCAACCTGACCGGCAGCCTCAACCTGCTGGAGCTGTGCCGCCAGCGCGGCATCCCCAAATTTCTCCTGGCCTCGACCTCCAGCATCTACGGCAACGACGCGCCCCTGCCCACCCCCGAAACCGCCGACAGCAGCCGCCCGCTCCAGCCCTACGCGGCCAGCAAAAAAGCCGCCGAAGTGATGGGACACAGCTACCATTTTCTGTACGGTGTGGATGTGACCGTGGTGCGCTACTTCACCGTTTACGGCCCGGCGGGGCGTCCCGACATGAGCATGTTCCGCTTCTGCCAATGGATCAGCGAGGGCAAGCCCGTTCACATCCACGGCGACGGCGAGGCTTCGCGCGGCTTTACCTTCGTGGACGACATCGCCCGCGGCACCATCGCCGCGCTGAAACCTCTCGGGTACGAGATCATCAACCTCGGCGGGCACGAGACGATCAAGGTCAACGAGCTGATTCACCTGTTCGAGGAGCTGATCGGCAAAGATGCGCGCCTCGAATATGGGCCTGCCATCCAAGCCGATATGTTGGCCAGTTGGGCCGATGTAACCAAAGCCCACGATCTGCTCGGCTGGCAGCCGCAGGTGGGCCTAGCCGATGGGGTCAAACGCCTCGTGGATTGGTACAATGCCGAGCGCGAGTGGGCGAGGGACATTAAGACCGGCTGAGATTTTTCAACACAAAGGTCGCGAAGGTGACACGAGGGACGCAAGCCAAACTTTTGTGCAACTTTGTGAATCCTTCGCACACTTTGTGTTAAATCACACCAGAAGGTAAATGCTTCAAAGACTTCAATCGTGGCGACAAGACCGCTTGCTGCGGGGGGTGATTAAGAGCAGCAGCTACCTGTTCAGCAGCAATGCCATCACCGCTGCCCTGAGCTTTGTTCAGGGCATTTTTGCTGTCCGGTTGTTGGGAGTGGACGGTTACGGGCTGGTCTCAGGCACGGTGATTACCTTCGCCTCCAACGTCAACCGCTTCCTCTCGTTCCGCATGAGCGAGCTGGTGGTGAGATATTTCGGGCAGGCGCTGGCCGATGGCAAACAGGAGCGCGCTGCGGCGATTGCCAAAGGGGTGGGGTTGGTGGAAGCGGTCACTTCGGTTATCGCATACCTCGTTTTATTACTGCTCACCCCCTGGGCGGCGCGCGCTCTAGGGAAAGATGCCCAGACAGCCCCGCTGTTTGCCGTCTTTGGGCTGGTGCTGCTGGCAAATATCGTCTACGAAACCTCCACCGGAATTTTGCAGGCCACGCGGCGCTTCGACCGCATCGCCGCCATCAACCTGACGCAGAGTATTCTCACCGCCACGCTCATTTTGGCTGCTTATATTTTGAATCGCGGGGCTTGGGAAATTCTGATGGCTTACCTGCTCGGCAAAACCTTCGCCGGGCTGGCGGTAGCCATCTCGGCGTTTGGGCAGCTCAACCGGACGCTGGGGCGCGGCTGGTGGAAAGTATCCCTGAAATTGCTGACCGACTGGCGGAAGATGGCTGGATTCGCCATCAACACCAACCTCAACGGCACCGTAACCCTGTTTGCCCGCGATAACGTGCCGCTTTACCTGGGCTGGATGCGTTCGACCACCGAGGTCGGCTACTTCAAATTGGCGCTGGGCCTTATCAACATGGTGATGCTGCCCATCGAGCCGTTCATCTGGCCGACATACACCGAGATCACGCGCACGATTGCGCAGAAACAGTGGGATGCGACGCGCCGCCTGCTCCGCCGGGTGAGCACTATCGCCGCGGGGTGGACGCTCACCGCCGGGGGCGGGCTGGCTGCCCTGGGGTGGTGGATCATCCCATTGTTGTACAAACCCCAATCGGCCCCGGCTTACCCGGCGGTGGTCATCCTGCTCGTGGGGTACGGCTTCGCCAACATCCTGAACTGGAATCGCCCGCTGCTGCTGGCGCTTGGCAAGCCATCTTTCCCCCTGGCGGTGATGGCCATCATCGGGCTGGTCGAGATCGGCCTGATGTTTTGGCTGGCGCCCACCACGGGTTATCTCGGCATGGCGGCTATTCTCTCTGGCTATTTTGTGATTTCCATCGGTATCATCGTCTGGCGCGGCATCAGCCTTCTCGGTCACCCATCGTGAAAATCATCTGTATTTCCGCATCCGAGGTGCCTTCGACGAAGGCGAACAGCATCCAGGTGATGAAAGCCTGCCAGGCGCTGGCGGAGCTAGGGCACGAGATTCGGTTGTATGTGCCGGTTGTTGAAGGTTCCAGGTTGAAGGTTGAAAGTCACGGATCGAATAAACCTTCAACCTTCAACCTTTCGGCAAGCTCAGGGCAGGCTCTTCCAACTTTCTACGGCCTGCGCACCTCCTTTCCCGTCGAATGGCTGCCAGCCAGCCCGCGGCTGCGGCGTTTTGATTTCGCCTGGCGGGCGGTGCGCCGGGCGCAAAAGCTGGAAGCGGATGCGGTCTACGTGTGGCTGCCGCAGGCGGCGCTGTTTGCCGTGTGGCGGGAATTGCCCGTTTTGTATGAGCTGCACGGCCCGCCGGAAGGAAAGCTTGGGCCGATGCTCTTCCGCTCGTTTCTGCGCTCGCCGGTCAAAAAGCGCTTGCTGCCCATCACGCAGGCTTTGGCAGACATGCTGCAACAGGATTATCCCTTCACCCTCCACACTCCACACTCCACCCTCACCATCTCTCCCAACGGGGTTGACCTCGAACGCTACCGGCGTTTGCCCGCCGCGGCTGACGCCCGCCGCGAGCTGGGTCTGCCCGATGCGCTGACCGTGGGTTACACCGGGCATCTCTATCCTGGCCGCGGGACGGCGCTGCTGGTGGAGCTGGCGCAGCGTTTCCCGCGTGTGCGCTTTCTGTGGGTGGGCGGGAGGCCGCAAGATGTGGTCGAATGGCGCTCGCGGCTGGCCGCGCAGGAGATCATCAACGTGAAGCTGGCGGGGTTCGTCGAGAACAGCCGTTTGCCGGGCTATCAGGCGGCCTGCGATGTGCTGCTGATGCCCTACGAGCGGGCGATTAGCGGATCGTCCGGGGGCAACTCGGCGGCGTACGCCAGCCCGATGAAGATGTTCGAATACATGGCCTGCGGGCGGGCGGTCATCTCCAGTGATTTGCCGGTGATCCGGGAGGTGCTTAACGAGCGGAACGCCGTGCTGTGCCCCCCGGAGGATGCTGACGCCTGGGATCGGGCGCTGGCTGCGCTGCTGGCAGACCCCGCCAAGCGGGATACCCTGGCGAAACAGGCTTTGGCGGATGTTCAGCAATACACCTGGGCCGAGCGGGCGCGGCGGGCGATGGAGGGATTCAGTGGTCAGTAATCAGTTATCAGTTACCAGTGATCAGTCAACAGGTGACGGTCAGCATTCAACAGTCAGTCTTCGTCGGTCACTGATTACTGATCACTGGTCACTGATCACTGTAGTGCTAGTTGCCCTTGCTGTTCGCGGCATTCTATGGCTTGGCTACCAACCGGTAAGCTACAGCGACACGAACAGCTACCACCGCACGGCGCTGGCGATTCTGGGCGGGTGGGAGATGTATGACGGGACGCGCACGCCCGGTTACCCTTTGTTTGTGGCCTTGTTTAGTCCCGGCGCGGACGGCTGGGAGACGCGTGTCTGGCTGGCGCAGATGGGGCTGGGGGTGATCATCACCCTGCTGATGTTCTATCTCGGCTGGCAGATCAGCGGGCGGGCGTGGGTGGGCGCGGGCGCGGCGTTGGTGCACACGCTCAACCTGGGACAGTTATTCTTCGAGGCCGATCTGCTCACCGAAACGCTGACCACATTTTGGATCGTGCTGGCTGTGGCGGGCGTGGCGTTGTGGCTGTACCGGCCGCGTTGGCGTACTCTGTGGCTGGCGCTCGCCATCGGGCTCGCCGCATCCCTGGCGGCGCTGACGCGCCCGTTGTTCATCTACTTGCCGGTTTGGATTGCTCTTGTTGGGGGTGCGGACTATTTCAACGCAGAGACGCAGAGATGCAGAGGCGCAGAGGTGTCGGCTATCTTTGCTTCTCTGCGTCTCTGCGTTAAATTTTTAGCTGCTTTCCTGCTACCTGTTATTCTCATCCTCGGCGGTTGGATGACATTCATGCACGCCCGTTACGGCGATTGGGGAATGACGACGATGACGGGCTACCATCTCGTACAGCATACCGGGGTATTCTTCGAGTACGTTCCCGACGAATACGCCGATTTGCGGGATACATACCTGAAATACCGTGACGCCCATATTGCCGAGTACGGCACGCAGGCCAACACGATTTGGGAAGCGATCCCAGAGATGCAGAAGGTCTCGGGATTGAGCTTTTATGATCTATCGCGCACGCTGGCGCGCATCTCCACAAAGTTGATCATCGAGCACCCCGGCCTGTATCTGCGCAATTGCATCGAAGGCTGGTGGATGTTTTGGCGCGCCCCGGTCTACTGGTCGGCGGAGGCGGTGGGATTGAGCGGCGCTGTTCCTGTTCTTCGGGCGTTGATCCTCGTCGAGCGGGTGATCCTCTTCGGTCTGAATCTGCTCTTCATCGGCGGCTCTATCATCGCCGCGATTCTCGAAATCCGGCGATGGCTGGCGCGGCGAACCTTTAACCTTCAACCTTCAACTTTTACCGTGTTCCTCGCCGGTACAATTTGGATCGCCTCTATCGTGCAGACGCTGCTCGATCACGGCGACAACCCGCGTTTCCTCGTCCCGCTGCAATCGCTGGTGATTATTTGGTTGCTCGGGGTGGCGGTGAAATGGGCAAATCGGCAAATGAGCAAATGAGCAAATCAGCAAGTCAGCAAGTTGGAACGAACTGGTTGCGTTCCAAAATCAAATTGTGGATTGTGATCGCTGTGATTCTCGTTGGCGGGGTGGCGCTGGCTCCGGTGGACAGCGAGGGGCGCTGGCTGCAAGGGTGGGCGGCGTACTCGCTGATGCTGGCTCTGGGGGCGGGTGCGCTCTACGGGGTGTGGCGGCTCACCGGGCAGGAGCGATCCCCCGCGGCTCCGGCGGTCACCGCGTTCCTGCTATGCCTGACGGTGGGGGCCGCCCTGCGGCTGGCGCTGCCGGTCGTCGGCAATCCGGCCAGCGAGGAACACCAAAAGGGCTACTGGTTCTACGACGCCCGCGTGCGCGACGATCAATCCTGGGATCTGGCCCGCTCGGGGCGCTCGCTGGGGCTGGCTTTCACCGGCGGCTTTTCGGGGGATCAGGATCGCTACCCCGGCATGTTCGCCCTGAGCGCAGGGATTTACCGCCTGGTCAGCCCGGACGCGCACCGCAAGCTGTTGATTGTGATCCTGAATGCCGCCGCAGCCGGGTGCAGCGTGTTTTTCCTGTGGAAGGCGGCCCGCGAGTGGTTCGCGGCAGCCGTGGCGGGCGCGGCGGCCTGGATTTTTGCGTTGTATCCCGAATCTGTGTTTCTCGCCAGCAGCCAGATGCGCGAGCCGCTGGTGGTATTGTCGCTTTGCATGGCTTTCTACGCGGTCACGCAGATGCGTCAGAAGCCGGTGCGCTGGTTGCCGTGGCTGGGTGTGGCGGGTGTGCTGATGCTGCTCATCCACGCCCCCACGGCATTGGTGGCTTTCGTGGCGCTGTTCGTGGTGTGGCTGCTCGAACCGGGACGGCGGTTGTCGTTGAAATATCTGGCGCTGTTCGCCGGCGCGCTGGCTGTGGCGGCGATAGCGGTGCTGTCGCTGTGGGCCAGCCTGCCCGCTTTGCAGGGAAAGGATGCCTCCGGGCTGATCCTGGCCTGGCTGCAAAATAATTTTTGGTGGCAGTCCAAAGACCTCATCGAAGTGTCGGTACCGCTGCAGGGCATCATCGAAAAGATTGGGGCGCGCTGGGCGTGGGCGCCGGTGCTGATTTACGGCGTGGCGCAGCCGGTGCTGCCCGCCATCCTGGTGAGCGACACGGATGCGCTGTGGATCATGCGCCTGGGGGGAACGTTCCGGGCGGTTGGATGGTACGCCCTGGCGCCGTTTTTGATCTATGGGTTCACACAGGTATTCCGTGCGCCCGCCGGCGAGCGGCGCGCTCAATTGATCTGGCTGGGGGTATTCAGTTGGGTGTGGATCGCGGTCGCGGCGCTCAACGGGGGCGGCGACCAATGGGACAATCCCCGCTACCGGGCGATTTTTCTGCTCTGGCAGGCGCTGCTGGCGGCCTGGGCCTGGCAGTGGGCGCGTACCCGCCGCGATCCCTGGCTGGCGCGCTGGCTGTGGATCGAGGCCATCTTCGTGCTGTCGTTCACCTGGTGGTATATCACCCGCGTGACGCTGACCTTTGCCCATCCGGATATTTTCATCGTCATCGGCTTCGATCTGGCGGCCGCGGCGGGCATCCTGGGGGTGGGATGGTGGCGGGGGATGGGAAACGTAAAACGTAAAACGTAAAACGTAAAACGTAAAACGTGATAGGTATTCGCGCTATAATTCGGGTTGTCTGGGATTCTTACTTTAGCCACCCTGGTCTACGCGGATTATACCTGGATCAATAAAACGCCTCCATTCACAACAGCTGGGGCGCAATCAGGGCATGTCATGGCAAATATTGGGGAGCAAGGTTGTCTCATTTAGCGGACAAAGTGTTGTTAATGGCATTCGAAAGCAGAAAAATATGCAATTCATCAAAAAGGCACCGTTGTTATCTGGTTGGTTAGTGTTTTACTTATCAACGCAGCTTGTTATCACTGCTTTGATATGGTGCATATTGGTTATTTTGAACAAAATCTCCTTTCAAATATCCTTATTCGGATACTTTTTGTTGCTAATTGGCCTTTATATCGTTGTGGGTTACTGCGGATTCGTATTTTCAATCAAAGGGGTGGTCATGCCACTTTATAAACTCAGCCGAGAAAAGACATTTGAGTATAAACAGGGTAAAAAGGTCCCCTACCTTCTCGAGTGGATTGGTCTTCTAGTTTTTTTGATCTTGGTAAATTTTCCGTTCACATATCATGGTTTATTACCCGTCTCTGAGATGGTTGAGAGAGTGATCTATTTCCTGGGAAAACTTGTATTAGGATATTTTGCTTATTGGATTGTGATTGATTCTTTTATTTTTGAGTACTCTGCCGATGTTCGAAAAAACAGCGAAAACCAACCTTTGGCTGACTAGTCCCACAAAGCTAGGGTTTTGTAACTCGTTGGTGTAGTTTTAACTGCTGGAGGCTCTGCGGATTAGAGCTTATAGAATACAGTCATCCTCTTGCAACAGTCATTGCTTATGCTCGATCAGGATCAGTTATCTGTACGAGTATTCATCTGGATCGAACGGAGGGACCACCCATCACCCCAGCCTCTCTTTGGGTTGGTGACCCTCCTCGTGAACAAGATGCATATGCAGTGTTTCGACTGCATCGTCTTGTTGCTCGAAAAGGCGATCTGTTCGAATTTGAAACTTTCAAGGAGTATGAGCCGCAATCTGAATTACTCATCCCCAATTCTATGTATCGCCTCGTAGGATGGTGGGGCAGTCCCCAACTTGCCCTTGCACAGTCGGCTCCTAATGCTCTCTACCGTTATCTCTTTGTCTCTTCCACCCCGGGAGATCACGACCATTGTTTCCTCTGTTGGAAGGCGATTAGTTCGCATGAGAAGAACGATCACGAAGCTTATACCAATGGCCATGATTCTATATGCTTCCAATGTTATGATGAGTACATAACGACTGGTTTCGGTAAGCTGCTTGGCGACGTGGCTTGAAAACAAATGTTTGAACCTCGACAGGGCTAATTCTCATTATGAACCGTTTCGATGAATACAACCGATTATTACGCGGCGATACCATCGGTTGGATCAATGGTCATCGAATTGCCAGAGAACCGACAGCAGAAGAGTATCATATTCTCCTTTCGCTGCTCACTCATCAGAAAACCCGCTTACGCTGGCAGGCGGCTGACCGTCTGGGTAAATTAGGTGACAGACGCGCAGTAGAACCGCTCACAAATTTGTTGTTGGATGACCATTGGCTTGTCAGGCTTCACGCTACCAAAGCATTGGGACGGATTGGTGCATCAAATAGCTTCAACTCACTCATCTCTATGATTACTGACGAATGTCCATACGTTCGTCGGCGGGTTGTTGCAGCATTGAGGTCGGCGAAATTCAGTAAAGATCAACGAGTAACCGAAATTCTGTTGTATGCCATGAGCGACCTCGATCAAGGTGTGCGCGCCAGAGCACTCGGATCTTTGAATGGTATAACTTCACCGATTGTGATAGAAGCTATTGCTAAAGCAGTAAGCGATCCCAATAAAAATGTTTCATGGCGAGCTATCGAGGCTTTACAAAGAATCGGCGCTCCTGCTGTAGCCTCGTTAGTCAAACTTCTTGGATGTCCAGATAGTGAAGTCCGCTATCGTGCGGCCAAAGCACTTGGAAAGATTGGCGATAAACGGGCTGTCCGTGCATTGAAAGCTCTGTTGGATGATTCTGATGATAAAGTCCGTTGGTCTACTGAACTTGCCTTGCGCCAAATTTTTGGGAATACGTGGACAAAACCATCGCCCAAGAGCAATAAGAAGGTATTGGGCTGGTTCCAACAGCTTTTTAAGCGTAATTAAATCGAATGGCCTTTCGTATTTCTTTTCCGTGTTCATCAGCGTTTATCCGCGTCCTACTAATCTTTCGTCTGGTCGAATATTTTGGTGACCGCCTTCAGACTTCATTGACCTCATCATGCCCACCGCACTAATCACCGGCATCCTCGGACAAGATGGCTCCTACCTCGCCGAACTCCTGCTCGGCAAGGGTTACCGCGTCGCCGGCATTGACCGCTGGACGACCACCGCCGCCTTCGAGCGCATCCAGCCCTTGCTCGACGAGATTGACCTGATCCAGGCCGACCTCCACGACCAGGAGGGGTTGATGGAGCTTATCGAGAACTACCGTCCCGACGAGGTGTACAACCTCGCCGCGCAGTCGTTCATCCCCGCCTCGTGGAGCCAGCCAGTGCTCACCGCCGAAGTCAACGCGGTGGGCGTGGCGCGCCTGCTCGAAGCGCTGCGCCTCATCCACCCGAAGGCGCGCTTCTTCCAGGCATCCTCCTCCGAAATGTTCGGGCAGGTGCTGGAAATCCCCCAGCGGGAGACGACCCCTTTCAATCCTCGCACCCCCTACGCGGTCTCGAAGATCTTCGGGCATTGGCTCACCGTCAATTACCGGCAGGCCCACGGGCTGTATGCTGTCTCCGGCATCCTCTTCAACCACGAATCGCCGCGCCGCGGGCCGGAATTTGTCACCCGCAAGATCACCTACGGTGCGGCGCGCATCAAATTGGGGCTGGCCAGCGAGCTGCGCCTGGGCAACCTCGATTCCCGGCGCGACTGGGGCTTCGCCGGCGATTACGTCGAAGCCATGTGGCGGATGTTGCAGACGGATACCCCCGAGGATTTCGTCATCGGTTCGGGTGATGCGCATACCGTCCGGGAGCTTTGCGAGCAGGCCTTCGGCGGACTGGGGCTGGATTACCGCGAATTTGTCGTGCAAGACCCGCGTTTCTACCGCCCAGCGGAGGCCGACATTTTGCTGGCCGACCCGGCGAAGGCGCGCCAGAAGCTTGGCTGGCAGGCGCGTGTGACTTTCAATGAGCTGGTGCAGATGATGGTGGACGCTGACCTGCAGCGGCTGGCGAAGGAGATGGACTGAATCATGCTCGACCGGTTGAAACGGCTGCTGGCGCATCCCTGGGCCGCGTGGGGTCTGGCGATCCTCGGAGCGCTCGTCTGCCTGGTGAGACTGTGGGGGTACGCCCACAGCCAGGCGTCTGTGTTGGACGAAGGGCTTTATCTCTTCAAGGGTTTTCTGTTCACCAGTGGGCGGTACGTCCCCTTCCAGGATTACGGCCCGCTCACCAACCAGATGCCGCTGTCTTTCCTGATTCCAGGGGTGGTGCAGCTCATCTTCGGGCTGGGGCTGCGCACCGGGCGATATTTCGCCATCATTCTCGCCATGCTGATGGTCGCCGGGGCTTGGTTGACGGCGCGGCGCTTCAGCGGGCGCTGGCTGGCGGCGGGCGTGGTCTGGGCGCTGGCGCTTGATACCGCCACGCTCAAACTCTACAGCCTGGCAATTTCGGAGGGACTGGTGGCCTGCCTGTTGATATGGGTGTTGGCCCTCACCCTCGGCGAAAAACGCCGCCTGTGGCAGATCGGGCTGGCGGCGTTCCTGGCGGGCGTCATCATCATGATCCGGGTCAACCTGTTGCCGCTCTTGCCGCTGCTGTGTCTGTACGTCTTCTGGCAGCACGGCAAAAAAGCCGGGCTGCTGGCGACAGCCATGATGGCCCTTACCGTGGGGGTCGCCCACGCCTTCTTCTGGCCGAACATCCTGCGGCTGTGGGCCTATTGGCTTCCGGAGGGGCTGACGCCATTCCTGAACACTTTCCGCCCACCCTTCGACGCTGCGCCAAGCTGGGACCCCAACATGACCCTCATGCTGCGGCTGTTCAGCCTGTTCGACGCGGCGCGCTATCATTTCGTGGTGGTCGTTGGAGCGCTGGCAACGTGGATTCTCTGGCCGCGCCGCACTGCCTGGAAGTCGGAGGCTCATTTCCGGGCGGCGGTCTTCCTCTCGGCGCTGTTCGTGGCGCTGGCGGCGATGCACGCCTGGGCCTCGCTGGGCAAGAATTACTGCGTCTTCTGCTTCCCGATCTATTTCGCCTTCTTCTCCGGGTCGGGTCTCCTGCTGACCGCGATTTCGCTGCCCTCCTGGCAGTGGCGCATCCCCCGCTGGCGGCAGTGGGCGGCGGCGCTGGTCATTTTGATTTTAGCGA
This sequence comes from Candidatus Aquidulcis sp., assembly GCA_020723385.1. GTDB lineage: Bacteria > Chloroflexota > Anaerolineae > Anaerolineales > UBA4823 > DYIZ01. Next base: position 10,823 of record DYIZ01000032.1, on the reverse strand, counting down.
CCGGCATTGGTTACGCCGGGCGGCTGGCGGTGAACGATGCCCTCGGGCCGCTTTGGGTGCGCGATACCCTCAACATGAAAGTGCCGCGCATCCAATCGCTGCAAGTGCTCGAAGGCCGCGTGCGCCTGTGGGAACTGCTCGGCAACAAATTCCAGACCGATTACGAGACCCTCAACACGATATTCAGCCTGACCCCGGCGACGGTCTTTGGCCTGCTGGGGGGCGCGGTGATCCTGTTGGCGGCAGGCTGGCCGAAAGGGGTTACCGCGCCGCGGGCGGGGGCGGCCAGCCACGGGGCGCGGGCGGTGGGATTGTTCCTCGCCGTGGGATTCGCCTGCTCGTGGGGTACCCTGCTCGGCGGCGGGTTCGATACCTACGATTGCGGCGGCGATGTATTGGCCTCTTACGAGGCTGCTGGCGCTCGTCTCGCTGAGGCGATCCCCTCCGGGGCGAGGGTTTACTGGCGGGGCGGCACATCCCCCGTTCCGTTGTTATATCTCCCGGATGTGACAATCTATCCGCCTCAATTGAATTGGGATTACTCTTTCCGCTTGGGCGGCGACCCCGATGCGCTGCTGCGCTACGGCTGGTGGTCCGAGCCGCTGGCGCGCCAATGGGCCGCCGAAGCGGATATAATTCTCATCGAGGAGCAATTTTTCACAGAGGGCTGGCTGCGCGACGCGGCGCTTTCTGGCGAATTCGATGAGCTTGCGCCGACGCCGCTGGTTGCTCCCTGCCGGGTCAATTCATTCATCCGTATTTTTCAGAGGAATCCATGAATCTGTCGGTGATCATTCCGGTGTACAACGAAGAGGACAGCCTGCGCCTGCTGCACGAGGCGCTGCACACCGCGTTAGACGGCCTCCCTCAGAGCTGGGAAGTGGTTTACGTAGACGATGGCAGCCGCGACCGGAGTGTGAGCGTGCTCGAAGAGCTGGCGGCCGCTGATCCGCAGCACATCACCGTGGTGGCGTTCCGCCGTAACTTTGGGCAGACCGCGGCCATTGCCGCCGGGATTGACCATGCCAGCGGTGATGTGATTGTGCTGATGGATGCCGACCTGCAGAACGACCCCGCCGACATCCCGATGATGCTTGACAAGATCAACGCGGGTTACGATGTGGTCAGTGGGTGGCGGGTCAAACGTCAGGATACGTTTATCACCCGCACGCTGCCCTCCCGCATCGCCAATGGTCTGATTTCATGGGTCACCGGTGTACACTTGCACGACTATGGCTGCACGCTCAAAGCCTACCGGCGCGAGGTCATCACCGGGTTCAGACTGTACGGCGAGATGCACCGCTTCATCCCGGTGTACGCCCACATGGTTGGGGCAAAGATGCTCGAGGTGAAGGTGCATCATCATCCCCGCAAATTCGGCAAGGCCAAGTATGGCCTGGAACGCACGCTGAAGATCATCCTCGATCTGCTCACGGTCAAGTTCCTGCTCAGCTATGCCAAGAAACCCATTTACCTTTTTGGCGGCGCAGGGTTCGGGCTGATGGGCGGCGGTATGTTGGTACTTCTATATGTGATTGCAGACCGGTTATTTATAAGTGGTTTGCACATGAACCGTAACCCGCTGCTCTCGTTGAGCGTGATGCTGTTCATGCTGGGCTTCCAGTCCATTCTGATGGGCCTGCTGGCCGAGATGCTAGCGCGCACCTATCACGAATCGCAGGACAAGCCGACGTATACGGTGAGGAAAGTCATTGGACGAATAGTCGAATAGTCTGATAGTCGAATGACTTGCAGATCAGGAAACCAGTAAACTAGCAGACTAGCAGACTATGAGACCATCAGACTCGAAAACTTCTCGTTTGCCCACTATCCTCCGCTGGCTCGGCACGCTTCTGGCCCTCGCCATCCTGGTCTGGCTGCTCTCACGCCAGGGATGGGATGAAGTGGCTGCCAGCATCCGGCGGATTGCTATGTGGCGGCTGGCGCTGGCCTTCGGGCTGATGATCGTCTCGCGCTTGGCGGTCAGCGCCCGCTGGTATGTGCTGCTGCGTTCGGCGGGCGTCAAAGCCAGTTTTGCACAGGCCACTCGCATCACATTCGCCGGGCTGTTCGCCTCGAACGTGCTGCCCACCTCGGTCGGCGGCGATGTGGTGCGGCTGGGCGGCGGGCTGCGCCTGGGTTTCGACAGCGCGATCACGCTCTCGTCGCTGGTGGTGGACCGGCTGGTGGGTATGATCGGGTATGCCATGGCGGTTCCCTTTGGGTTGCCGGCATTTATCCAAAATCTGCCGGAGATTTTGCACAGCCTGCGGGGATCAGCTTTCCTCGGCGCGCCAGTGGCGTTTGTCGCGGCGCGGGGCAAGCCGCTCTGGGAAAAGGGTGTTTCTGCATTCCGGCGAGTGCTCCAGGCGTTGGGGCTTTGGCTGCACAAGCCGTCTGCGTTGCTGCTGGCGCTGATGTTTTCCTGGGTGCGCATGGCGTGCGATTTTCTGATCGCCTCGGTCTTGCTCACCGGGATGGACGAGCACTTGTCATTCTGGCTGATTGCCGGGTTGTGGTCCATCGTCTATTTCGTGACCCTCTTCCCGCTTTCGATCAACGGCATCGGCCTGCAGGAGCTTTCGGCCACGCTGCTTTTCTCGCTGATCGGCGGGGTGAGCGGGGCCAGCGCCGGGGTGCTTTCGCTGTTCCTGCGCCTGCTGCCGATGCTGGTCAGCCTGCCGGGGGCGTTGTTTGTGGGGGAGGTGGTTGCAGGAAAAAGGTTGAAGGTTGAAAGTTGAAGGCTTTCATCACGAAGTAACTTTCAACCTGCAACCTTCAACTTTCAAGGATAGGAGTAATTCCATGAAAATCTTGTTCATCGGCGGCACTGGGATTATCAGCTCGGCGTGTTCGCAATTGGCAGTCGAACGCGGCTTCGAGCTGTATCTGCTCAACCGGGGGCAGTCAGGGGCGCGGCCTGCACCCACGGAGGCCAGGATGCTCCACGGAGACATCCGCGACCCCCAATCGGTTCGCGCTGCGCTGGGTGATCTCTCGTTCGACGCGGTGGTTGATTTCATCGCTTTCACCCCCCAGCACGTCGAGACCGATCTCGATCTGTTTCGCGGGCGCACCGGGCAGTATATTTTCATCAGCTCGGCATCGGCATATCAAACGCCGCCATCCAGCCTGCCGGTCACCGAATCCACCCTGCTCGACAATCCCGTCTGGCAGTATTCGCGCAACAAAATTGCCTGCGAGGAGCGGCTGGTGCGCGCCTACCGGGAGGAAAAATTCCCCATGACCATCGTGCGCCCGTCGCACACCTACGATCCGGCCTACCTGCCCATTCACGGCGGCTGGACGGTGGTCAACCGGATGCTGCGCGGCCAGGAGATCATCGTCCACGGCGATGGAACCTCGATCTGGACGCTGACCCACCACCGGGATTTTGCCAGGGGCTTCGTGGGGCTGCTGGGCAACTCGCACGCCATCGGCGAGGCATTTCATATCACCTCGGACGAGTGGCTGACCTGGGATGAGATTCACCGGCTGGTGGGGCGCGCCGTGGGGGTGGAGCCGCGCATCGTGCATGTGCCTTCGGAATTGATTGCGGCCTACGATCCCGAGTGGGGCGACGGCCTCCTGGGGGACAAAACCCACAGCATGATCTTCGACAACAGTAAGATCAAACGATTCGTGCCCGATTTTGCCTGCACGATACCGTTTTCGCGAGGAGTGGAGGAGATCGTTGCCTGGCATCGTGCCGACCCAGCCCGCATGGGGGTGGATGCCGCCTTAGACGCGCTCAGCGACCAGATCATTGCCGCCTACGAACGAGCCTGGCCGAATCCGTAGCTTCCTTTACCTAAAGTTTGTGATGATTGTCACTAGCCCCCTTGGGGGGCTTTTGTTATCCTGAGGGTGCGTTTCTTGTTCGTAGGTGGCGTTTTAGCGCTTTGTCTGCGCTGAAGCGCGCACTACAAACCCGTTCGTAGTAGGCGCTTTAGCGCCCCCTGTTTGCGCTGAAGCGCACACTACAAGCTAAATCGTCTGTCTTCGAGGACCTTCGCTTATGACTCACTATCGCATCGAATCGCACCCCATCCTACCGATCCCCCAACGAGAAAAATTATCTTTCACCTGGAAAGGCGAGACGCTGGAAGGCTTCGGCGGCGAGACGATTGCCTCGGCGCTCTTTGCCAACGGCATCCGCGTCTTCGGCTACCACCCCAAGGATGGCTCTCCCCAGGGTATCTTCTGCGCCAACGGGCAGTGCGCCCAGTGCACCGTCATCGCCGACGGGCTGCCGGTCAAATCCTGCATGACACTGCTGCGGCCGGGGATGCGCGTCGAGCCGGTGATGGGACTGCCGACGCTGCCCGACGCCTCCGCCGCACGGGATTTTGTCCCGACGCGGATTCTTCCCGTCGAAGTGCTCATCATCGGCGGCGGGCCAGCGGGACTCTCGGCGGCCATCGAGCTGGGCCAGCGCGGCGTGCAGACCCTGGTTGTGGATGACAAGCACCGCCTGGGCGGCAAACTGGTGTTGCAAACCCATCGTTTCTTCGGCTCGATCAATGCCTGCTACGCCGGGACGCGCGGCATTGACATCGCTACCAAGCTGGAAGCCGACGTGGCACAATATCCCACCGTAACCACCTGGCTGAATGCCACTGGCGTGGCCGTGTTCAGCGACAAAAAAGTCGGCGTGGTGCGCTCGATGTTAGACGAGACCGGGCGCAGCGAATACGTGCTGGTTGACCCGCAGGTTGTGCTGGTCGCCACCGGGGCGCGCGAAAAGTCGCTTACTTTCAAGGGCAACACCCTGCCGGGCGTGTACGGCGCGGGAGCTTTCCAAACCCTGGTCAACCGCGACCTGGTGCGCGCCTCCGAGCGGCTGTTCATCGTCGGCGGCGGCAATGTTGGGTTGATCGCCGGGTATCATGCTTTGCAGGCGGGAATCCAGGTAGTCGGGTTGGTGGAAGCGCTGCCGGAATGCGGTGGGTACAAAGTTCACAAAGACAAGCTGGTTCGCATGGGTGTGCCGGTGTACACCTCTCATACCGTGGTCAGCGCCAACGGGAAGGATGCCATCGAATCGGTGACGATTGCCAAAGTGGACGACAAATGGCAGCCGGTTCCCGGCACCGAGCGCACCTTCGAGTGCGACACGCTGCTCATCGCAGTCGGCCTCGATCCGGTAGATGAGTTCTACCGCAAGGCCAAGGAGTTCGGCGTGCCGGCCTTCGCCGCAGGTGACGCCGACGAGGTGGCTGAGGCCTCCGCGGCCATGTTCTCCGGCAAGATTCGCGGGTTGGAGATTGCCCGCTATCTCGGCAAAGATGTGTCCGAAATCCCCGCGGAGTGGTTCCGCACCGCCGAGATTCTCAAATCCCGCCCGGGCGAAGTGACCCACGAGACGATCCCCGACGACGAGGAAGATATTTTCCCGGTGCTGCACTGCTCGCAAGAGATTCCCTGCAACCCGTGTACTTCGGTCTGCTCGCAGGGCGCGATTTTCATCGAGGAGAGCGACATCCGCAAAGTGCCGGATTACATCGCCAAGAAGCTCGGCACAACCTGCATCGCCTGCGAGAAGTGCGTCACGGTCTGCCCCGGGCTGGCGATCACGCTGGTTGACCTGCGCAAAGAGGCCGATTTTGCCCTGGTGACGATCCCCTACGAGTTCGAGAAAGGCTCGATCGCCGTGGGCGACTTCATCACAGTGCTGGATACCACCGGTAAAGGGGTCGGCAAGGTGGAAGTGCTGCGCACGCGCATCGCCAAAGCCACCGACCGCACCATGCTGGTCAAGGTGCGCGCCCCGAAGGAGATTGCCACGAAGATCGCCGGCATCCAGGTCCAGGAGGGCTGGGTGAGCGAGCCGATGGATCACTGGGTGCAGCGGTTGGAGGACGATACCATCGTCTGCCGCTGCGAGCGGGTCACCCTGGCTGAGATCAAAGATATCATCCGCTCGGGTGTGCACGACATGAACGAGATCAAGGCCATCACCCGCGCCGGGATGGGCGCGTGCGGCGGCAAGACGTGCAGCAGCCTCATCAAGCGTGCCTTCCGTGAGCTGGGAGTGCCACTGTCAGCGGTGACCGAAAACGTGGCCCGCCCGCTGTTTGTCGAGGTGCCGTTTGGGGTACTGGCAGGAGCGAGTGATCAGTAATCAGTGATCAGTGAACAGTAATCAGTGAACAGTAATCAGTGATCAGATGCCTGTTGGTGACTGATTACTGATAACTGATTACTGACTTTGGAGAAATTATGAGCGATCATACTTACGACGTAATCATTATCGGAGCAGGCAGTGTGGGGACCCCGCTGGCGTGGCAGTTGGCCGAAGCCGGGCTGAAGCCGCTGGTCATCGAGCGGTTTGCCAGCGTGGGGCAGGGATCGAATAAAGAAGCCATCGGCGGCATCCGCGCCACCCACTCGGATGTGGCGAAAATCAGCATCTGCCTGAAGAGCCTCGAGATTTTCTCCACCTGGAAAGAAACCTACGGCGACGACATCGGCTGGCTGCAAGGCGGCTACACCTTTGTCGCTTACCGCGAACGGGAGGAGAAAACCCTCAAGGATTTGCTCGTCATCCAGAAGAAATATGGCCTGGATATTGACTGGTATGACAAAGATGCCTTTCTCGAAATCATCCCCTCCCTCAATCACGACGGGCTGATCGGCGGCACATTCTCGCCCGGCGACGGCAGCGCCTCGCCCATGCTGTCGGCGCTGGCCTTCGAGCGCCGGGCGAAGCAGCTCGGCGCGGAATTTCACTACCACGAGGCCGTTGCCGCCTTCGTTCGCGAGAACGGCTCCGTGATGGGCGTTGTCACCGACAAAGGATCGTATTTTGCCCCGGTAGTGGTAAACGCGGCGGGCGGCTGGGCCAAAGAGGTCGCCGCGCTGGCAGGGGTGGATGTGCCCGTGCAGCCCGATTCGCACGAAGCGGGCATCACCGAGCCGGTGGCGCAGTTCTTGCGCCCGATGGTGGTGGACATTCGCCCGGTCGAAGCGGCCCCCGGCGTGGCTGGTTCAGCAAACTACTATTTCTACCAGCATCACACCGGGCAAATCGTCTTTTGCATCACCCCCAACCCGGCGATTATCGGGCAGGATCGCCGCGAAACATCGGTTTTTCTGCCGCAGGTCTCGCGCCGCATGATCGGCATCATGCCCTGCCTGCGCAACCTGAAAGTGCGGCGCACCTGGCGCGGTCTGTATCCGATGACGCCCGATGGCGCGCCTATCGTGGGCGAGGTTGAGGGTCTCAAAGGCTATATCAACGCGGTGGGGATGTGCGGGCAAGGCTACATGCTCGGTCCTGGGCTGGCGGTGTATTTGCGACAGCTCATCACCGGCGCACTGGACGATAATGCCCGCGAAGTGCTCGGCAAGCTTAGCCTGTATCGTGAATTTGCCAGCACCGAAAAACTGAAATAGCGCAACCAACGCTCGATCTGACACAGGGGCCGATTGGCGGATACGTTCCTCCGCCAGTCGGCCCTTTGGGCTATAATTCAATATATGAATACTCGTTGGCTTAAGACAGCCATGACCCTCGTGTTCATCGCTGGCCTGGGAATTTTTCCCTGGCTGGTGATGGGGCCATTGGGGGAGCGCTTCGAAGGGATCACGCCCCGCCTGTTGGTTTTTGCACTCGTGGTTGCGGGGGGTGCGGCGATTCTCAAAGGGATCAACCCCCGTGGAAGTTGGGCCGCCTGCCTGCTCGCCTCGGCGCTGCTCAACGGATTCGTTTACAAACTCGCCGCCTACATCCCTGAGATTTCCACGTATCCCTTCTCGCTGGGCTGGTCGGAAGCCAGCCGGTTCTATTACGCCTCGTTGTTCTTCTCAGAACGCATTTATGGTGTTGACGTGCCGCCCTCGGTGCTGCACCCCACGCGTTATCTGCTGCAAGCCATTCCTTTTATCACCCCGAACGCCCCGCTCTGGCTGCATCGCGCCTGGCAGGTGTTCATGTGGGTTGCAACGACACTGGCGACAGGCTGGCTGCTGGCGAGGAGAATCAAGTTATCAGTTATCAGTTATCAGTCAGCAGTTGGCGGTCAGCGGTCAGCGATCGGCGGTCAGCAGCCCACCGTCAACCGTCCACCGTCAACCGTCCACCATCCACTGTCCACTGATCACTGTTTACTGATCACTCTCTTTTCTTTCCTCTTCCTCCTGCAAGGCCCGGTGTACTATCACCTGCTCATCATGGTGATCCTCGTCTTGTGGGGCGTGGATACCCGGCGGTTCTGGCGGTCGCTGGCGGTGGTGCTGGTCGCCTCAGCTTGGGCAGGCATCAGCCGCATCAACTGGTTCCCTGTGCCGGGGATGCTGGCTGCAGCGTTGTATTTTCTCGAGGTAAGCTTTCAGCGGTCAGCGGTCAACCGTCAACCGTCAACCGTCAACCATCTCCCGTCTCCCGTCTCCCGTCGTCTGTTCTCAATCGTCGTCTACCTGCTGCCTCCTGTGGTGTGGACTCTGGCAGGCACGGCAATCGCTTTCCTGTCTCAGCAAGCGTATATTGTCCTATCGGGCAACCCGGCCGAGCAGTTCGGCTCCAGCTTCACTTCCGATTTGCTGTGGTACCGTTTGCTGCCCAACCCGACGTACAAAATGGGTGTTCTGCCGAGTATCGGTCTGGCCTCGCTGCCGTTGGGGCTGGTGTTCCTGGCGTACTTGTGGCGCTTCTGGCGCAGCTACCACCCCATCCGGCTGTTGGGGCTGGCAAGTATCCTGGGGGTGCTGCTGGCGGGAGGCATCGTGGTCAGCGTGAAGATCGGCGGCGGCAGCAATCTTCACAACCTGGACGCCTATCTCGTGCTACTGCTGGTGGTGGGGGTGTATGTTTTCTTCGGCAGGTTCACTGGAGATCTACCCTCTATCCCCTTACCTGCCTGGGAAGGAGCATTTGCAGGCAGATGGGTGATGGCAGCAGCCTTCCTGGCTATCATTCCCCCCCTGCTCTTCGCGGTCACTCCCGGGGGGCCGTATCCCCTTCGCAACGCCGCGCAAGCCCAATCGGATCTCGATTCTTTGCGCAGCACAGTCACGCAGTCTGTCCAGAACGGTGGCGAAGTGCTGTTCATTGACCAGCGGCATCTGCTCACGTACGGTTACATCCCGAACGTCCCGCTCGTGGCCGATTACGAGCTGGTCTTTCTCACCGAGATGGGCATGTCGGACAGCGCGCCGTACCTGGCTCGCTTCCACGATGATTTGGCGCAGCATCGGTTTGCGTTGATCATCACTCACCCGTTGAGCATTCATTTCCAGGGCCGCAGCCACGAGTTCGGCGAGGAGAACGATAGCTGGGTGCGGCAGGTCAGCGAGCCGCTGTTGTGCGACTACGCGCCGGTGCTGAATCTGCCCGATGTGAACGTGACAGTTTATGCTCCCCGCGCCGAGTCTTGCCGATGACGATGATCAGCGTCCGCCGCGCCGCACCCGAGGATAAGCCCGCCATCTTCGAGTTTCTGAAGCTGGCTTACGCCGGGCGCTGGCAGTTCAAGCTTCCCGAACGCTGGGAATGGCAGTTCGAGCGCAACCCATACCGCCGCGGCGACCCATTGCCGGTGTGGATCGCGGTGGATGACGCGGCCGGCAAAGTCGTCGGGCAAAGCTGCGCCATGCTCGAACCGCTGACGATCGGCGGAAGCGAGCGGCGGGCGGCCTGGGGGGTGGATTTCTTCGTCCTGCCTGAATACCGGCAGCAGGGGATCGGCCGCCGTTTGCAGCAAACCAACCGCGACGCCCACGAGATTTTCATGAGCGTGAGTATGGCCGAGGCGGCGCGGCGCATCAAAGCCTCGCTGGAAATGACGCCTCTCGAACCGGCGGCGGTCTTCACCCGGCTAGCGCGCTACGAGCCGGAGAGCGTGACCGAGGCGGTTGTGAAGCGGCTGGGTGTGGCGTTGCCCAAAACGCTGGCCGGATGGCTGGCGGCTGGCCTGAATGTCCTGCTTGATCTGCGCGACCGCCGCTTGCAAAACCTCGTGGATAAGCGGTTGACCCTCGAGCGGGTCTACGCCTTCGGCGCTGAGTTCGACCGGTTGTGGGAAGCCGTTTCGCCGCATTTTCACGCCCTCGTTCGGCGCGACGCGGCTTTTCTCGAATGGAAGTACCGCCAGCAGCCGCATGTCCGCTACGCCTGCCTGCTGGCGCGGCGCGGCGGGGAGCCGTGCGGGTATGTCATTTTCCGCGTCGGCCAGCCGCCGGAGCGCAGGCTGGGTATCATCGCCGATCTGTTTGCTGCGCCATCCGATGGCGCAGCCATCCGGTCGCTGCTGGCGGCGGCGATTCTGTACTGCAAACGTCAGCGGGTGAAGGATATTGTCGCCGCTTCGACCATCCCGGCTTACCAGCATGGACTGGTGAGTCTCGGCTTCCGCCGGGTCAAGGCTGTCACGCCGATGTTTTACTGCCGGTTGGAATCTGCCGAGATCGAGGCTGCCCTGCAGCCCGGCGCGTGGCTGCTCGGCAAGAGCGACCAGGATTGGGATCAATACCCGCTGGGAGGCTGATCGAATGATTCTCTTCCGCCCGGTTGGCTTACTGGAATTGCGGCTTATTGCTAAATCTGGTTATCGGACGTTCCCGCCGCGCCTGCCGGAACAGCCCATTTTTTACCCGGTTTTGAATTTCGAATATGCTGAACAGATTGCCCGCGACTGGAATGCGAAAAGCCCACCGTTTGCAGGTTTCGTGACCCGCTTTGAAGTCGAGCAGGCTTACGCCGAGAAATTCGAGCCGCATGTCGTCGGGAGCGGTGCAATCCATCGGGAATTGTGGGTGCCTGCCGAGGAACTGGATGAATTCAACCGGCGCATCGTTGATCGAATTGAAATCGTATCATCCTA
>DYIZ01000226.1 GCA_020723385.1 Candidatus Aquidulcis sp. | reverse complement strand
ACGGTTTCGGCACCATGACGCGATCGGCCTGCCGTGCCACTACCCATCATACTAGTCCGCAGAGTTATCATTAATTTCTCAGCGGCCTCCGCGCGCTCTGCGGTGACTCGCTTGAATCATCACTGGAATTGAATCTGCCCGCCATACATGCCCATCGAGCAGGTAAAGTGAATCACCGTACCGGCCGCCTGAGCGGGGATATTGATCGGCACCGTGCCAGTGGCGGGCAGCAGAGTCTCCACGCCCAGCTTCGGGATGACGAAATCCCGCGCGCACGACTGGGTGTTGTCGGTCACGATGTTGAGCAGGATCGGCTCGTCCGCTTTGGCGTACAACGTGCGAGGAAAATAGCCATTGTTGGCAGCGTTGAGGGTCAGTGTGCTGCTGGGGGTCACGGGTACAGCCTGCCCGCTTTGCGCTGGAAAAACCGCTTGCATCAAATTATTGGCCGAAAACGGCGACCCGACCAGGGTCAGGCCATTGTTCACCGACACCAGCCCCAAGATCAACAACACGACTGCGACGAAACGCATAAAATACTTTTCGAGGCGCGCCCCGATCTGCGTGGTGAGGTAGGCTACGATGAAAAATACCGGGCTGGCTCCTAACGTGAAAGCGAACAAAGTCGCCGCGCCCTGCAAGGGATCGCCGGTCCCGAGGGCGATTGCCATCATGCCTTGCGTCACCCCACACGGGATAAGCACCGTCAACGCGCCGAGGAACAACGGGGTAACGACTTCTGTGCCATTCTTGGCCGTCCGGCGGATGTAGCGCGTGATAAAGGATGGCGGCTCGATGACGAAATAGCGAAAAATCGGGTGAACGTTGAACATGCGCAGCGCGTTGCCCAGCATGAAAATGCCAATGACAATCATCAAAATCGCCCGCACAGTAGAATTCAACGTCAGCACTGAGCCGAGCAGCCCCAACAGGAAACCCAATAACGTGTACGCGGCCAATTTCGCGCCCAGAAAAAGGGCAATGGGCAACGCAGTTTGCGGCCGTGGTTTGGGGTGATGACTTTGGCTTTTGCTGGTGCGCTTCTTTCCGGCCGCGTCAGGCTGGTTGATCAGATCCTGTTCGAGCTGACGCGCCAACGAGCTGGCCAATAATCCACCCTGCACTGCCAGGCAGCTCAGTCCGCCGGTAGTCAATCCTGTGATAAAAGCAAGCAATAATGGATTCATAAACTTCAGCCTGTAGAATTTGCCGTTTGGAGCGTAACAGCCGCCCGGTGGGCAAAAAACCCTTCGGTCCAAAAGACAATCAACGCAATCCAAACAATCCCAAACCCGAGGAGCTGGTGTTGCGAGAACGGTTCTCGATACACCAAAACGCCGATCAGGAATTGCAGGGTGGGCGCAATGTACTGGATAACGCCGACCAGCGAGAGCGGGATACGCCGCGCCGCCGAAGCGAACATCAACAAGGGAACCGTCGTCACCAGCCCTGCGCCTACCAGCAGCAAATCTGTGCGTAACCCGTCGTGAAGGAAAGCGCCTTGCCCAGCGAATTGCTCGAAGAGCAGGTATCCCACCGCCGGCAGGAAGAGAATCCCCGTCTCCAGGGTCAACCCATAGAGCGAGTTGAGCGGGGCGACTTTCTTGACCAGCCCATAAACTCCGAAAGTGAACGCCAGGGTCAGCGCGATCCAGGGGAGGGAACCGTAAACGATGGTGAGATACGCCACCCCGAGCGCGGCCAGCCCGACGGGGACCCACTGCCAGGGGCGCAGCCGTTCCCGCAGAAAAAAGACCCCCAGCAGCACACTCAGCAGCGGGTTGATGAAATACCCCAGGCTGGTCTCGACGATGAATCCGGCGTTGACCGCCCAGATATACGTCAGCCAATTGACGCCGATGAGACAGGCGGCTGCCAGGTAGATACCGAGCACCCGCCAACTGAACGCGGCTTTACGGAAGCTCGCCCACTGGCGGGTCGCCAGAATGAACACACCGAGCAGCAAAAACGACCATCCGATGCGGTGACTGAGCAATTGCCCCGCCGGAACCTGATGAAGCCATTTCCAGTAAATTGGAAATAGCCCCCAAATGGTGTACGCGCCGATGGCGTACCAGATTCCCTTGTTCATGAAACTTTTACCCTCCTCAGCCTGAGACTATTGCTGACGACAAAGACGCTGCTGAAGGCCATCGCCCCCGCGGCCAGCATTGGGTTGAGGAAACCTGCCGCCGCTGCCGGGATGAGGATCACGTTGTAGAAGAATGCCCAGAACAGATTCTGCTTGATCGTGCGCATCGTGTGCCGCGAGAGTGAGATCGCCCGCGCCACCCCTCGCAAATCGCCGCTGATGAGGGTGATCGGCGCGGCTGCCATGGCGACATCCGCGCCCGTGCCGATGGCAATACCGACATCTGCTTGCGCCAGCGCCGGGGCATCGTTGATACCGTCACCGACCATGGCAACAATCTCGCCATTACGTTTTACGTTTTTCGTTTTACGATCCTCGGAATGCGTATAACGTAAAACGTAATCGGAATCTGTTTGCAGACGCTTGACTTGGGCTGCTTTGTCCCCAGGCAAAACATCGGCTAAAACCGTATCTATGCCAACCTGCTTCGCGATTGCTTCGGCGGTCTGGCGGTTGTCGCCGGTAATCATGGCTACACGCAGACCCATGCGGTGCAATTCCTCGATGGCCTCGCGCGAGCCTTCTTTCACGGTATCAGCCACACCGATGATCCCGGCAACCCGGCCATCTACCGCGACCAGCATGGCGGTCTTGGCCTCGGCTTGCAGGCGGTTGGATTCGGATTCCAGGCCATCCAGCGACAGGCCGCGCCCTTCCATCATCCGGCGGTTGCCAACCAGCACGCGGTGACCATCCACCGTCGCTTCGACGCCCTGCCCAACGATGGCGGCGAACCCTTCGGGCTGGGAGAGTCCCAGGGAACGATTGCCCGCCTCGGCCACGATCGCTTCGCCCAGCGGGTGCTCGCTCCCCTTCTCGACAGAGGCAGCCAGGGAGAGCAAGTTATCAGTTGTCAGTGACCAGTGATCAGTACTGATCACTGATAACAGATCACTGATCACTATGTCGGTAACCGCCGGCTGCCCTTTCGTGATCGTCCCGGTTTTGTCGAGAATGACGGTGGTGACTTTACCGGCGCGTTCGAGGGCTTCGCCGGAGCGCAATAGAATCCCAAGCTCTGCGCCTTTCCCGGTGCCGACCATCACCGCGGTGGGTGTGGCCAGCCCCATGGCGCACGGGCAGGCGATGACCAGCACGGCGACCATATTGATCAGCGCACGGGTGAACAGGCTTACATCGGCATTGACTGGCAGGGGAACGATGAAATACCAGGCCGCAAAGGTGAGCGCCGCAGCAGCGATGACCGCAGGGACGAAGACAGACGAAATCTGGTCGGCCAGCTTTTGGATGGGGGCTTTGCTGCCCTGGGCTTCCTCGACCAGCCGGATGATCTGAGCCAGGGCGGTCTCTCTGCCGACTTTGGTCGCCTCGAAGCGGAGCAGGCCCAGCTTGTTGAGGGTCGCTCCGATGACGGGATCGCCGGGGCCTTTCTCGACCGGCAGGGATTCGCCGGTCAACATGGATTCGTCAACCGCCGAGCGGCCTTCAACGACCACGCCGTCCACGGGGATTTTCTCGCCAGGGCGCACCATTACCACGTCGCCCACACGCACATCGTCAATGGGAACTTCCAATTCCTGCCCATCCCGAATGATGCGGGCGGTTTTGGCGCGCAGACCCATCAGTTTTTTGATCGCCTCGGAGGTGCGGCCTTTGGCGCGCGCTTCGAGGAATTTACCCAGCTTGATGAGGGTGATGATGACGGCGGCGGTCTCGAAGTAAACGTGGCCGCTGAGCAGCCCCAGGGTGACCGGCAGCGAGTAAAAATACGCCGCCGAGGAACCCATCGCAATCAACACATCCATATTCGCCGAGCGGTTGCGCAGCGCTTTGAACGCGCCGATATAATACTGCCAGCCCACGTAGAACTGCACTGGCGTGGCTAATACCAGCATAAGCCAGTTGACCCACGGCGGTGATTGCCGCATAACGTCCATCCCGCCCATCTGAACGTAGAAAAACGAGGGCAGCCAGCCAAGATCGCGCGCCATCGAGAGCAAGAACAGGGGGATGGTGAAAACCATCCCAATGGTCAACAAGCGGCGCTGCTCGCGGATTTCAGCCTCCCGCGCTTTGGCCTCAGCGTCTTCGGCCTCGCCGCCGGTCTCGACCGCATCGAAACCGGAAGCCGAGATCGCCCGGCGCAGATCGGCCTGGCTGATAATGGTGGGGATGTATTTGACCCGCGCCCGCTCGGTGGTAAAGGAAACCTGGGCATCGAGCACCCCCTCCAGGCTGGCAAGCGCTTTTTGGAGCCGGCGGGCATCGTTGTCGTCGGACATGCGGCGGATGATGAGGTCGGCTTCGCCGGAAGCGACGCCGTACCCGGCTTTTTCCACCCGCCCGATGAGATCGGGCAGTCCCACGAGACCAGGATCGAACGCCACCGTGGCGCGCTCCGACGATAGGTTGACCACCGCCGTTCCGACGCCGTTGACCTTTTTCAGGCTGCGCTCGACCGTCGCCACGCAGTTGGCGCAGGTCATGCCGGTGATGGGGATGGTAAGCTGCTTGGTTGGAGAAGTGTCAGTCATTACAGAATTCTCAAGGAAAATATGATCGTAATGCGTAAAACGTAATCCGTAAGGTGCCGTTTACGTTTTACGCATTACGGTTTACGCCACAATCGTCAATTCGCCACGGGATAATTAATTTCTGCCAGCAATGTTTTGATGGCGGCCTCCGTCGCCGGGGCGTCGAAGGTGATGACCGCGGTCTTGGTGGCATTATCGGCCTGGACGGAGGCAACTCCCGCCAGCTCGCCGACTTCGGTCTTGATGGTGTGGACACAGTGCATGCAGGAAATATTGGGGATCGAATAAGTTACGGTTGTCATAGGGTTTCTCCTTTTAGTTCGGTCTTGATTTCGTAATGCTGTGAGCGCTCATCGAAACGCGCCAGGATTGCTCTTGCCTTGGGGGGAACAACGGCGGCTTCATAATCTTCGCCCGCGAACGCCCGAACGGCATCCAGCGAGTCGAAGCGCATGAGGGTGATGAATTCCACTTCGCCGCCAAGATTGCGCCGGAATAATTGAATATCGCGAAACCCCGGGATGCGGCGACCCTGGATGCCGGTGAAAATCTCGCTCTCCAGGAGCGCCTCATAGGCATCGGCGTTAGCGGGGGTGGTATATCCGTGCCAGATTCGAGCGATCATACAATTTCTCTACACTTTTATTGATGTCAAATATGACTTTACCAGCATTGTCATTGCGAGCGTTTTTTGCGAAGCAATCGCTTTTGATTACCTCATTGTCTGCCTAATTTTGGGATTGCTTCGTCGCATAGAACGCTCCTCGCAAAGACAGCCCATTCAAGTTTCCATTGACAATACAATTTCTCTAGGTTTTCGTCGCCGTGTCAAAGACATCGGTGATTTCGCGCAAGACGCGCTCGCGCTCGGCCGGATCTTCGCCTCGAATAGCGGTGATGACACACGAATTGAGGTGATTTTCCAGGATAACGGTGCTGGCTTTGTTGAGCGCGGCCTGCACCGCCTGGATCTGGCGGATTACATCAATGCAGTAGGCATCTTCTTCCATCATGCGGATCACTCCCCGCAGGTGGCCGTCGGCAATTTTCAATCGTTTGAGCGCGTCTTCACTTGGGTTCACAATCATCTCCATACCCCCCCCAGGGGGGTGGGGTAACACAAATGATACCAATTCGGCCTAAATTTGTCAAGTTTTACAGGTTCCCTTTTCCTGTCAGTTCTGTAGAACACGTAGACCGGATTGCCAATCCGGCTTGCATTGGTTGTCATCGCGTGATGAACCGGGTGTAAAATTCATCATGGAGGCTTGACTCTATGCCAACACATACCCCCACTGTCATCATCGTTGGCGCGGGATTCGGCGGATTGCGCGCCGCCCGCGCCTTGCGCCGCGCCCCGGTCAATGTGATCCTGGTTGACCGGCGCAATTACCATCTCTTCCAGCCGCTGCTCTACCAGGTGGCGACCGCCGGGCTGGCTCCCGAGGAGATCGCTCACCCGGTGCGGGCGATCCTGCGCGGCCAGCGCAACCTCGAATTCAGGATGGCCGAAGTGACCGGGGTGGATTTTGTCAACCGCGCCGTACAAACCTCTACCGGGCCATTATCTTATGATTACCTGATCGTGGCGGTCGGCGGGGAGACCAATTATTTCGGGCTGGAATCGGTCGCCCGCCATGGTTTTGGTCTCAAAGACCTGGACGAGGCCGCAGATATCCGCAATCACGTGCTGCGCCGCTTCGAGTTGGCCGCCCAAGAAACCGACTCCGAAGTCCGGCGGGCGATGCTGACCTTCGTGGTGGTCGGCGGCGGCCCGACCGGGGTCGAGATGGCCGGGGCGCTCTCGGAGCTGATCCGGCTGGCGCTGGTCAAGGATTACGCCCATCTCAACCTGAAAGATGTGCGCGTGCTGCTGCTCGAAGCCACCACGCAGCTATTGGGCGGTTTCCCCGGCGGGCTGCGCGAATCCGCCGCCGAGACGCTATGGCGCAAACACGTCGAGGTACGCTTTGGGGCAACCGTCGCCGATTTCGACGGGCAGCGCGTGGCGCTCAAATCCGGCGAGATCATCCCGGCGCACACGCTCATCTGGGCGGCAGGTGTACGCACCGAGGGGCTGGTTGACCGGCTGGGAATCGAGCAAGGGAAGCTGGGGCGCGCGGTTGTTCTGCCCACCCTGCAACTGCCATCGCACCCGGAAGTGTTCGTCATTGGGGACGCGGCTTATCTCGAAGCCGATGGCGCGCCGCTGCCGATGATGGCCCCCGTCGCCATGCAGCAGGCCGAGTTGGCCGCGGGCAACATTCAGCGCATGCTGGCCGGCCAGCCGCTAAAATCCTTCACGTACAAAGACCCCGGCTCATTGGCGACCATCGGGCGCAACGCGGCCATCGCCCGCATCGGGAAATTCGAGTTTCACGGATTTGCGGCCTGGGTGGTGTGGCTGGTGGTGCACATCATCCAGTTGATCGGCTTCCGCAACCGGCTGCTGGTGCTGATCAATTGGGCGTGGGATTATTTTTTCTACGAGCGGGCGGTGAGGTTGATTTTGCCGGAAAGAGGGAA
>DYIZ01000031.1:44313-47718 GCA_020723385.1 Candidatus Aquidulcis sp. | reverse complement strand
ACTACTCAGCCAACCGTCGGCATTGGATGAATCCAACGCCTGCGACGATTCAAAACCCGCTGAAGCGGGTTCAAGATGCCGTCGGCAACCCGCTTCAGCGGGTTTTGAGTTATCTCAGACGCCGATTTCAATCGGCGGCGAGGGTGGCTGAGTAGTAAAGAGCATTATTCATAAACCAACGATGGCTGCGGTAATTTCCTCCGCAGCCATCGTTTTCTATTGCTGATTTGCCAACTTGCTGATTTGCGTATCTTACTCGCCCGGGATGATAAGCCAGAACAGCAGGTAAAGGCCGAACCCCGGGATGCCGCCTGGGATCAGGGCAATCAGAAACGCCAGTCGGAACCAGAATGGGGCAATCCCGAAGAATTCACCCAACCCGCCGCACACCCCGGCGAAAACCCGGTTGCGCTTCGAGCGGCGCAGTTTTGGTCGTGTTGTGTCTGCCATAGGAACCTCCTTTGTGTCCTGTGTTTACATTGAATTCTACGCAGGTCAATAACAAAGGTTGCAGGCGCTTTGAGTCCGCTAATCGGCGCTAATCTCCGCGAAATTAAGCTCTCCTCAGATTAGTGGGAGACGGCAGTTGAAACTGCACCGACAAATCGCAAAGTCGGCCTTCGCCGACTGGTTTTCAGCCTGCGGAGGCAGGCTTCGCAATTGTTGCAGCGATTTCAATCGCCGGAGACCCCACTAATCTGAAGAGAACCGAAATTTAAAAAGGATTAGCGCAGATTAGCGCAGATTGGCGGATTCTTCCCCTCACTCGCACGGCCTGAAATTGCCGCGCACGTCCTCGATCTTCGCCCCAACCACCGGGATTTCCTCCAGCCGGCAGGGGCCAAGCCCCGCCAGGCTCGCCTGGGCCAGGTGATTCTTGGCCCGCAGGAACGGCGCTTCGGGCGCTTCCACCGTTGGGTCGAAGCCCATCACCGCCGTTGCCACCGCATCCGTCGAAACCGGGTTCTTCCCCGCGATGAGCACAGCCGTCGCCTGAGGCTGGACATCCTGCCACGGGCCTTCGCCGCCGTCCACCGTCAGGATGCCGTCAATCACCGCCAGGTGGATCGGTCGCGCCCGGTTGAGATCCACGATGACATCCGGCAGGCGCGTCTGGTAATCGTAGGTGTTGGGCCGCCCGTGCAGCGCCGAACGGTGGCTGTCTTCCTTCTCCCAGCGGTAATATTCCAGCGGGGTCAGACCGATGAGATTTTTCATCGCCAGCGTGACCCCCGTGCTCCAGTGGCATTTCAGCTTGGCGACCGACACGAACGTGTCAATCTCCTCCAACTGCCGGTTCAGATAGTAGTTCTCGTAAACGTTGAAACCGGCGCCGACCGGCATATATTTGAATGCTGCGAACGGGTCGGGGCGGTTCAGGTCGAGCAGGGTCGCGCCGAGATCGCTGGCAATGTCCTCGTAGCCGTATTCGGGGTAAGCCCGCTCGTCTGCCACCGCCTCGACGATGTAAATCTTGCTGGCTCCGGCCTCGAAGAGCAGCTCTCCCAGGGCGCGCACCACCTCCGGGTGGGTGACGTAACTCTCCACGGCAGCCAGCCCGGTCAGCGACGACAGCGAGGTGAACCCGGTCAGGTTGACTTTGATGGCGACCCGCGCGCCGGGCGGGACAATGTCGCGCACGCCGCCCAGCCCATCCAGCGCGGCCTGGAGCTGCCGCCGGACGAGGGTGCGGTCGTAGCTGGCCGCCTGGCTGATGGCGACAGCCAGCGGGCTGACCGCCTGGGTGGGCGTCGCTGTGGGCGTTTGGGATGGCTCGGCGGTTGGTGTGTTGGTCGGCAGAGACTCAGTGGGCGTCGCCGTTGAGACGGTGGTCGCGGTTGCGGTCGCCGTCGCGGTAGACGATGGGATCGCTGTCCCCGTTGGCAGCGCGGCGGTGGGTACGATGGCGGTGGGCAGTTGGCGCTGGCACCCGGCGAGCGCCAGCCCGCCCGCCGCGACGCCCATCGCCTTGAGAAACTGGCGGCGGGTGATGGGCTGTGATGGCTTACGGTTCGATCCAGCGGGCATTGAAGCTCCTTTTGGGTTACGAATCCGTTCGTAGTGGGCGCTTGAGCGCCTACCCGAACAACCGGAGTGCAGACTTCAGTCTGCCAGCTTGTGCGGACTAAAGCCCGCACTCCACGGATATCCGGGCAAGCATTTTAGCGCCATTTTGCGCTGAAGCGCACACTACGAACCCGCTATTGAATTTTGACCGCCGCCAGCATTCCATCTCCCGCCGGGAAGATCGTGCCGAGCAGGCGCGGCTCGCTGGCGAAGCGCTGGTTGAAAGTCCGCATGATCTCGGTGTAATTGTCCGGCGGCGCATCCCCGGCGATGCTGCCTTTGCGGAAGGCGTTGTGGGCGGCGATCATCCCCCCAACGCGTACATTGTCCAATGCCCAATCCAGGTAGTCGTTGAAACTTTCCTTATCGGCGTCAATGAAGACGAAATCGAACGGCGCATCGGCGGCGAGCACTTGCAGCGACTGGCGGGCATCGCCGATGCGGATGTCCACACGATCGGCCACGCCCGTGGCGATGAAGGTCTGGCGGGCAATTCCGGCGCGGTCTGGCTCTTTCTCCAGGGTGATGAGCCTCCCGCTCGGAGGCAGACCCCGTGCAATCCAGGTCCCGCTGTAACCGCCGAGTGCGCCGATCTCAATGACTTTCAGCGCCCCGCAGGCGCGCACGATCAATTGTAAAAATCGTCCCTCTTCGGGCTTGATATTGATCGCGGGCAGCCCTTGTTCGACGGCGGTCTCGCGGGCGCGGCGCAGCGCCTCGTCTTCGGCGGCAAAAAGCTCGGTTATGTATTGGCTGTGAGCGTCATCATAAACGGTCATCGAAAATCTCCTGTGCAAGCGTGATGGTTTGAAAGTGAATGTCCACCGTGTCGGCCACGTTGCGGGCGTAGCCGCCGGCCATCACAATGGCTGCTGGCAGGCCGGCCTCCCGGCAGGCGGTGAGCACCAACCGGTCACGCGCCCCCAGCCCGGCTTTGGTCAGTTTCAAGCGCCCCAGGCTGTCGCCCTCGAACGGGTCGGAGCCAGCCAGGTAGATGGCAAGATCGGCTTTGGCCCGCTCGATTGCCACCGGCAGGGCGGTTTGCAATGCTTGCAGATAGTCAGCGTCGCCGGTTCCGTCGGGGAGCGGTACGCCCAGGCTGGCCGGCTCTTTGTGAAATGGGAAATTCTTCGCCCCGTAGAGATCGAGGATGAAAACCGCCGGGTCGCCAGACAGGATGGCGGCTGTGCCGTTGCCCTGGTGAACGTCGCAATCCACGATCAGGATGCGGCGGGCGCGGTTTTCAACTTGCAGCGCCCGCACGGCGACGGCGACATCGTTGAACACGCAGTAGCCCTCGCCGTGGTCGGCGTAAGCGTGGTGCGTGCCGCCGCCCAG
>DYIZ01000031.1:0-44303 GCA_020723385.1 Candidatus Aquidulcis sp. | reverse complement strand
GGTTGGCCGCGCAGCCATTGGCGAGCGCCTCGCGGCAGGCGGACAGCGTAGCCCCCACCGAGCAGCGCGAGCGGTCCACCAATTCCGGCGACCAGGGCAGCCCGATGCGGCGGATTTCTTTCTCAGTGAGCTGCCCGGCGAAGACGCGCTGGATGTAATCGTGGGTATGCGCCAGGCAGAGCAGATCGAAGCTGGCAGGGGAAGCGGGGATCATTGATTCCGGCGGAAATCGCCCCGACCGGATGACGCGCTCACGGAGCATGGGATACTTGACTGCCGGGAAGCGGTGACCCTCGGGGAGGTTCAGCGGGACGGTATCGGCGAAGAAGAGTTTCATCGAAAAGATGACCGGAGACGGACGACCGAAGACGGAAAACATCGGCGTGGGGTGAACGGTCACCGGTCTATGGTCAACGGTCTACCGTCAACGGTCGCATCACCATTTCTCCCAATGCACCACTTCGTCGAATGCGGCGCGTCCTCCCTTTTTCGGCGGATCGGTCAGTTTTTCGGCTTTGAGCGGGTAACCGAAGGAGATGGCGATGCGCAGATGCCAATCGGCGGGGAAACCAAGCAGCTCGCGGGCTTTCTCCGGCTCGTAGATGGACGCCAGGCACGAGCCGACGCCCAATTCCCAGGCGGCAAGCTGCATGTAGGCAGCCGCCTGGCCGGCGTCGAACATGACCTGGAATTTTTCGGTTGGGTCGGGGGTGAGGATGGCAACGCCGAGGGCTGCGCCCGCCAGATGCCCGGCCCAGTCGCCGCATTTGGACAGCCCATCGAGGATCGCTTTATCCCGGATGGCGACGAAATGCCAGGGTTGGGTGTTCTTCGACGATTGCGCCCGCCGCCCGGCGTTGAGGATGGCGAGCGCAACTTCCTCGGGGAGAGGGTCGGGGGTAAATTTGCGCACGGCGCGCTTGAGGCGGATAGCGTCGGATACGTTCATAGATGGTTTTCCTTGCTGTAACCCATGCAGCTCCTTTTGCGTTACTAACTCAAAAGGTCAGCCGCGATCTGAGCCGCATCTTTCGTACTGGCGCGCTTTTTACATTGGGCTAGAACGTCAGCAGCCAGTAGTTTCTCTAGCTTAGTGTAGAGCGCCTCGGCCTGAAGGCTGGTCTCTTGAGCAACGCCCTCCTGCGCCAAAACCCAGGCCACGATCTCGGCCGCCTTTATCGTCTCTTTTATCTCGTTATACATCTCGGCAAATCCAAGGATCACATCAAGCTGTATCCCTCGCGCTTGAGCATCCAAAGCCAACTGCAATGCCTCGCGGTAATGGCTGTGCGCCTCTGCATAGTTTTCCATAACAATGTAGAGGGCGCCGATTTCCAGTAAGGAATGCAGGATGGCGACGCGATTGCCAGTCTCGCGTTTGAGAGCCAGGCTTTCTTCGATCAGCGACCTGGCGCGCTCATAGTCACCCAGCTTGCGGGCGACGATTGCCAGGTTATTTAAGCAGGCCGAAATCCCATAGGCGTAATCTATCTCTCGATAGCGGTTCAAGCTTTCTTGGTAGAGTTTCTGCGCCTGCGGGAAATCGCCTTGCTCGTGGCATGTCGCTCCCTGGTTGATCAACACTTTGGCGATCCCATAGGGGTTTCCCAGTTGCCGGTAGATTGCGAGACTCTCGGCATACAGAGAGTTGGCTGCTTCGTAATCACGATTCTCCTCGCAAATCGTGGTTGCCAGGGTACCCAGAGATTGAGCCAGAATTTGCAGCGCCCCTGAAGCCCGAGCAAGCTCAATCGCGGCGGCAGCGGCTTCTTTGGCCGGTTCGTACTCTCCCAGGCACAAATAGATGCAGCTCAATAATTCCAGCGCGTAGGCCAGTTCTTCACGGGCTTCGAGAGATCGAAGAATCGCGATGCCTTCCTTTAGCAGTTTTTCTGCTGCTTGTAAGTCTCCCAGCCAAAGAAGTATATCTACAGTCCGGCAGCGGAGGCGTGCCAGCAGCAATTGGTTTCGAGGCGATCCATCCAATGCTTCGACGGCTGCCGCGGCAGCCTTTAATATTGCCTGCCCTTCGGTAAACTGGTTACGGGCCCAGTAATAAATATGAATGCCTCCCAACGCGCCGCGCAGGATATCAGTTTCTTTCTGAGCAACAGCCCAATCCCAGGCAGCGCGTATGTCTGCAAATCTCGCGCCAACTTCATCCAGGGAGGCGGCCTGGTATTGGACAGTTAATGCATATTCTCGTTCCTCCAAGAAGCGTGCATAGTAAGTGGCATGGAGACGGTAGGTGTTTTGCTCCTCTAGGGGATCGGCAGATAGCTTCTGAGCCAGGAATTGTTTGAGCAACAGGTGCATGTCGTAGAATCCGGCAGCATTCACGTGCAGGAATGATTTGTTCACCAGGGCAGTAAGTTGATGAGGCGCGGCCTGGCTGACCTCTTGGGCGGCTGTCCGGTCGAATGTGGTTTGAAACACAGAAAGTTTGCGCAGAACGGCTTGTTCTTCTGCCAGGAGCAATTTCCAGGATTGATCGAAAACAGCCCGCAAGCTCTGGTGGCGGTCAGGCATATCGCGCAGGGTGGCAACCAGGAAATCGAGATCGGTCCCGATTCTGTCGGCAATCGCCTGGCAGGAGAATTGGCTCAACCAACCGGAGGCCAGCTCAATCCCCAAGGGGATTCCGCTGACCAGCTTACAAATCCGGGCAATATGCGGGTAATCGTCAACCTGGGCAGGAAAACCAGGCATCACCTGCCGGGCGCGGCTCACAAAGAGCTGGATGGCGGCGTAATGGGACAAAGCCTCGACCGTCTCAACCGCGCCGTCCGTCGGGTAAGGCAGGCCCTCTACCGGGTAGACCCACTCAGCCCGCAGGCTCAATCGCTCACGGGAGGTGACTATGATTTTTACGTTCGGGGCGGCCTGCAAAATTTTGTTCACCAGGTTGATGGCGGGCTCGTCCCCGTGGCGTTGAGAGGGGATGAGGTGTTCGAAATTGTCGAGCAACAACAAAAGGGATTTTTCTCGCAAGTAATCGAGACATTGGGTTTCGGGTTCGCTTCCCTGGGTGACCGGCAAAGCTTCGATGATAGCTGTGAGAATTTGGCCGGGATGGCGCAGCAGCGCCAGGGGCGCCCAAAATACGCCGTGCAAGAAATCTCCCAGGTGTTCCCTGGCAGCCTTCAAGGCCAGGCTGGTTTTACCAATGCCTCCCATCCCAACGAGAGTCAACAGGCGGCAATCAGGGTTTGCTAGAAGCCTGCCGATCTCTTGCAGTTCTGGCTGCCGCCCTACCAATGGGTGTTGTTGGGCTGGCAAATTGTGGGGATTTTCTTCCCCCGCCGATCGAATACGCCCATAGAGCGCCCGAGTTTCGGCGCTGGGTTCAATCCCCAGTTCTGCATTCAGGATACTGCGGCATCGTTCATATTGGGCCAGGGCTGCGCTGCGCTGCCCGCTGTGGGCAAGAATCTGCATCAAGGCGCGGTGAGCTTCTTCACAGTAGGGTTCCATCTCCACTTGGCGAAGAGCGTGTTTTTGCGCCAAGCCGTATTCCCCCTGGTGCAGATAATATTGGGTCAACACATGGAGGGCCGACAACATCCGGGTGTGGAGGTTTTCTCGGATGGTCAGCGACCACTCCTCGAATGCCAGGCTGTCAATCATCATCCCCTGAAGGAAGCTGCCCCGGTAAAGGGCCATGACATCTTCAAGATCGTGGATGGAAGATCTGCTCGATTCGGCTTGCAGGTGGGCGCGATGTAATATGGCATCCAGCCGGCGCTCAAGCTGTTCTATATCCAGCCAGAAGTTGCCGTCTGGGTTGAATTGGATTGTATCTGGGGTGATGATCAGGAAAGAGGAAGAGACGTTCGGATCACAAATGGCTTTACGCAGGGTGGATAGCGCTTTTCGTAAGTTCGTTCGAACCGTATATGCATCTGCATCGGGCCAAAGCAAGGTTCCCAGGATTTCACGTGAATGAGGGGAGTGGCGTTCGACGGCTAAATAAGCTAACAGGGCGCGCACTTTATCGTAAGCAAACCCCTGCACTGGCTGCCCCGCAAGCATTGCCTGAAATGACCCTAGCAGATAGAGCCTTAGCTCATGCACGAAATGATTATAACCTCATTTTCCTCCCCTCATCGGTTTGGCGGGCTAATCGTTTTCACGTTCTTTTCACGCTGACTTGGGACAATAGCACAAATGGATAATCCAGAAAAGAATGTGTTACTCTATCACTACCGATCTTACCTGCTGCGTATTTGGCTGGAAGATACTCAAAGTAAGTTTCCATGTCGGATTGCCTTGATCAACTCTCAAACTGGCGAGCGGCGAGGATTTGTTGATTTCGAGCGACTGATGATTTTTCTACAGAACGAGCTGCGGGGCGAGTCAGACTCCAATCCAAACGAAACGGATTAGACCCACAGAAACTCCGGTTTAGCCGGGTAAGGATATTTCCAATGCGAACAATCAGAATTTTCATATCTATTAGCCTGGGACTCAGTGCAGCATTGAGCGTACTTTGGATTTCTGCACAGGCAGCGAGACCGCCAGTTGTTCTCGAGTCCGTGAATACCACTTACACTGTCTGCGCCATTGGTTGTGATTTTTCCAGCCTCCAGGCGGCTATTGACGGGGCCGCCGCAGGCGACACGCTCAGCCTGGCTGGCGAGACCTTCACCGAAAGCGTCACCGTCAACAAGTCTCTGACTATCCAGGGTGCGGGCGCAGACAGCACCATCGTACAGGCTGCCGGCGCCCCTGGGATCGCCGCATCGCGGGTGATGGCGATCACCGCAGGGATCAGTGTGACCCTGGATGGGCTGACGATCCGCCATGGGGTTGCCCAGGGAGGATATCCAGCTAACTTTGGAGGCGGTATTTACAACCGGGGCGTTTTGACCCTGACCCACTGCCTGGTGACCAGTAACATGGCCTATATTGGCGGAGGCCTTTTGAATGATGGCTCCTATGGCGCAGCCAGCCTGACCGTGGATCACAGTACCATCTCCAACAACAGCTCCACAAATTCTGGCGGCGGCATCGGGAATTATGGCGATGCGGGCCAGGCCATTCTGCACATCCATACGAGTACCATTATAGATAACCAATCGCCGCAGGGCGGCGGCATCTCCAATAATGGGTATAACGGCGATTCCAGGATGAGCATCGCTCACAGCGCGGTGATCAGCAACACAGGCTCCGCCTTCGCTGGCGGCATCTATAACTTCAACTTTGGAGATTCCGGCCAGGCAATCATGAGCCTGACCCACAGCTCGATTCTCAGCAATACATCGGATGCCTATGCTGGCGGCATCTACAACTACCAATCAGCCGGTCTGGCCTCATTGAGTGTGGCGCAGAGCACCTTCTCCGGGAACTCGGCAGACACCTTCGGCGGCGGCATCAACAACTATGGCGGCGTACTGACCCTCACTCACAGCACGATCTATTCCAACTCGGCATCAAGTATCTATGGCGGTATCAGAAGTTGGGGCGGTATTGTCACTTTTTCCAATAACGTTTTGGGCGGCAACCTGAACGGCGATTGTGATATGGGCGGCGGCGGCACGCTCAATGATAATGGCTACAACCTGGTCGAAGATGGCGCTTGCATCTCGGCTGGCACGAGCTTCAGCGGCGATCCGATGCTCGACCGGCTTGCCGACAACGGCGGCCATGCGACAGGTACAGGGGGAGACCCCGTCCTGACGATCGCTCCCAACCCCGGCAGCCCGGTGTTAGACGCCATCCCCGCCGGGGTCTGCGCCGCTCCTGACGATCAGCGCGGCGTTTCCCGCCCACAGGGGCCTGGCTGCGATATTGGCTCTTTCGAGTTGGAGATTACGACCATTCAAATTTCCATGTCAGTGGATGACTTAACGCCCGAACCCGGCCAGGTGATCACCTTCACAATTGTGGCGACGCCTCTCGGAGCAGACGCTTCTGGCGGGCTGATCTCCGATACGCTCCCCCTCGGATTGAATTTCATGGGGCCGATTCGTCTCGACCCGCAGGATGCCGGTTCCCCGGGGTTCACGCCCCCCATGCTGGCTACTGGGCTGGCAGTTTCTGAGAGCCAACAGGTAAAGATCACTTTCCCGGTCAGCGTTTCCTTCGGGCTGGCGGGTGGCGTCGAGTTGGTCAATATCGCCGCAGTCTCCAGCATTCAGGTGATCACACCTGTCTTAGAGAGTATTACGGTCACGGTGGTCAACGCGCCCCCGCTTGCCCTGGATGACAGCGGGGTCGGCTTTATTACCGACGAGGATACTCCCTTCACCACCGCCAATGTGCTTACCAACGATATGGACCCCAATGGCAGCGCGCTTTCGGTGGCAGCGATAGACACTGGCAGCACAGTGGGGTTGGTTACAGACGATGGCAATGGCGCTTTCAACTACGACCCAGGCGGGCAGTTCGACGCCCTCGCGCTTGGAGAGCAGGCCAATGATGTTTTTGGTTATGTCGTCAGCGATGGGTTCTTGACCAGCACCGCTACGGTGACGATCAACATCCAAGGGGTCAACGATAAGCCCGTGGTGAACGCGGGATTGGATCAGACCACGGAGGCGGGGACAGCGGTCACTTTATCCGCTACTTTTAGCGATCTGGATGCATCCAACATCCACACTGCCGAGGTTGACTGGGGCGACGGAACCGTCGAAGCCGGGATTGTGAACCAGGGCGCAGGAACGATCAGCGGCAGCCATGTTTATTCGAGCGCGGGCGAGTACACCGTCACCGTCGCCATCAGCGACAACGACGGGGGCCAACACAGCGATCCCTTCACTGTGACTGTGAACCCGGCGGGCGCTGGCGATTACAAGGTCTTCCTGCCTATCATCATTCGCTGATCTGAATATGCGATCCCGGAACCGGGTTACGGCCTCGCTCGGGGCATCTTAGTTTCTGATTACGGAAGGATAACCATGAATAAGAATATTCTCGCAAAAGACCAATCTACGATCCTGCGCGGGGTGACTGCCACGTCAGCCATGCTGTTGGGCGTGAGCTTAGCGATGCTCTTTATCGCCGTCGTCGGGATGTTCGCCCTGGTGCATGGCTTTCGAGCGCCTGCCGCGGCCCTGGCTCATTCTGCTCTCCCAGATTCCCTATCATCCGGGGGACAAGAGGGGGCACTGAAAGCTCCGGCAGCCATCACCTGGACTCTCGGCAGCAGCCAGGCGGTGACCGACCTGGTGTTTCCCACCAACGGCTCACTGCCAATCTACTTGACCGCTGTGGGGAGCGATGCCTTCTTCGTGGCCGACGATGGCGTGCATGGCGCTGAGTTATGGATGAGTGACGGAACCTACACCGGCACGCTGATGGTCAAAGATATTTACACCGGCAGCGAGCCTTTGAATAATCCGCCCCAATCGTTGATCGCATTCGGCGGTAAGTTATACTTCGGAGCGAACGATGGTGTTCATGGCGGAGAATTGTGGGTAAGCGATGGTACACCAGCGGGCACCATGCTGGTCAAAGATATTCGGAGCGGTAGTTCAGGCAGCGGTGCTCCCTTCAAGCCACTGGTGGTGAACGACGAGCTGTTCTTCACTGCCAGCGATGGCGCGGCGCACGGCCAGGAATTGTGGAAGAGCGACGGCAGCGCGGCCGGCACGGTCTTGGTCAAAGACATCTACACCGGAACGAATGGCGCCTCGATCCTTCTTATGGAAGAGATGAACGGCCTGCTGTACTTTGGCGCTGACGATGGCGAGCACGGCCAGGAATTATGGAAAAGCGACGGTACGCTCGCCGGTACGGTCATGGTCAGGGATGTGGTCGCTGGCGCAGCCAGCAGTTACCCCAACCAATTGGTCGCTCTGAACGATACCCTTTTCTACCGTGGCGATGACGGCGTACACGGCGCAGAATTATGGGTGAGCGACGGAACGCCCTCCGGCACGCTGATGGTCACCGATATCTATTCCGGCGCGGGAGCAGCCTTCCCCGACGGCTTGACTGCTGCCGATGGGATGGTTTTCTTCTCAGCCAATGACGGCGTACACGGAAACGAATTGTGGGTGAGTGATGGCACGCCCACCGGTACAGTGATGGTGCGAGACATCTACACAGGAACGGACGATTCTTCGCCCATCAACCTGGTAGCCGTCAACGACCGAGTATTTTTCTCGGCCAATGATGGGAGTCATGGCGTTGAGCTTTGGGTGAGCGACGGCACGCCGACAGGTACAGTGATGGTGCGGGATATTTTCCCTGGAGCGGCAGGCAGCTCAATCTCCGAACCGATCTCCGTCGGTGGGGGGCTGTTCTTCCGGGCCAGCGACGGCATCGCCGGTGGGGAATTGTGGCGCAGCGACGGTACATTTTCCGGGACGGTGATGATCGAGGATATCTACCCCGGCCTGACCGGCTCGTCGCCCAGCCGGATGGCAGATATCAACGGCAGCCTGTATTTCATGGCGGATAACGGCATCGTTGGCTACGAAATCTGGATCAGCGATGGTGCTCCCGCCGGCACGCAGTTGCTGCGCGACGTGAACACCATCGCCTCCGACAGCGAATTGACCAGTTTTGGCGGCGAATTGTTCTTTACCTTGAACGATGGACTCAACGGCAAAGAGCTGTGGAAAAGCAACGGCGCGTCAACAGGAACAATAATGGTTCGAGATATTTTCACCGGCGAGCGAGGCTCTCTACCGGCTGAATTGACCCCCTTCGGCGGCGCGCTGTTCTTCAAGGCGACCGATGGCGTGCATGGGGTAGAGTTGTGGCGCAGCGACGGTACACCCTCCGGTACGGTGATGGTCGAAGATATCCGCCCCGGCCTGGGCAGCGCCGCTCCCACGAACCTGACCGTCGCCGGCGGCCGGCTGTTCTTTGTTGCGAACGACGGAGTGACCGGCGAGGAATTATGGGCCAGCGACGGAAGCGAGCCGGGAACTGCCCTGGTCAAGGATATCCGTCCCGGCGGCCCCAGCAGCGCGCTCAGTAATCTCACAGTCGTGGATGGCCTATTGTTCTTCACCGCCAATGACGGCGTCCACGGCTCAGAGCTGTGGATCAGCGATGGTACGCTGACGGGAACGGTGATGATCGAAGACATTCGTCCCGGCTCGGGCGGCTCTTCTCCTGACCGGCTGACGAGCGCTGGCGGCAAGCTGTTCTTCCGCGCTAACGATTATGGGGGCAGCGGAATCGAATTGTGGGTCAGCGACGGCGCGCCCACCGGGACGCTGATGGTCAGGGACATTTACACCGGATCGAACAACTCGATGCCCAATTTCCTGACCGACTTTGGCGGTATGGTGTATTTCAAGGCCGCCGACTCATCGGGCGACGAGCTTTGGAAGAGCGACGGCACACAAGCTGGCACAACCCTGGTCACAGACATCTGGCCCGGCTCTGGCAGCAGCAACCCCGGGAACCTGGCCGTCATTGGCAATCAATTGTTTTTCACGGCTGACGATGGGGTTGGCAACACGGAGTTATGGGTCAGCGACGGTACGTCTGCCGGAACTCGCCTGGCAAAAGATATCTATCCCGGCGCGCTCAGCTCGCACCCATCCCAACTGGCTGCATTTCGGGAAATGCTCGTATTCGCCGCCGAAGACGGCGTGAACGGCGCTGAGTTTTGGAGCAGCCTGGGCGTTGAATCGAACACCGCCCTGCTCGAGCACCTGTATCCGGGGGGAAACGCCTCGAATCCAGGTTGGTTCACCTCATTGGGAGACAGGCTGTTCTTCCTGGCCAGCCCAGGTTACGGGGCGCGGCTGCGAGTCGCTGCCCTCATTCCTAAAAATAGAACCGATCTCCAGATCAGCAAAACCGGCCCTGCCATGCTAAAACCTGGGGATGTCATCACCTATACCCTGGTCTACACCAACGTTGGCCCACAGACAGCGACCAGCGTCGTGATTAGCGACCCGCTCCCGGCGGAGATACTCGATCCGGTGTTCATCGCCGACCCGCCCCTGTCCTCCACCTCAGGGGATGCGTTCACCTGGCTGGTGGGCGATCTCCCACCTGGAGCGGGAGGGATGATCACCGTCAGCGGGAGGCTCGATCCCGGCCTGAGCGAAGACGCCAACATCACTAACACGGTTGCCATCACCACCACAGAGCTGGAGCTGGCCCCCGTAGACAACATCGGAACAGCCATCACCCTCATCCACATCTTTCCCGGCCTGGAAGCGGGCGCAGATCAAAACGCTGTCATCAGCGAAACGTTCACCCTGACGGCAACTTTCACCGATCCAGGCGCGCCGGATATGCACACCGCCATGGTTGACTGGGGCGACGGCGTGGTGGAGGCCGGAACGGTTGATGAGATTGCTCATACCATCCGCGGGAGTCACGTTTACACAGCGACGGGTGAATACACCATTACCGTGACGCTGACGGATGACCTCGGCGGGTGGGCCAGCGATAGCATCCACGTGACGGTTGAGATAACCGAATACGAGATCTTCTTACCGCTCGTTACACGTGACGATTAGCAACTTCAAAAGCGAGGAAAACATGCACACTCCAAGTATCCGATATCGTATCGTTTCTCTGACCGTTTGTGTATCCATCCTGTTCGGCCTCTTCCCTGTGAGGGCGAGCGCCAGCATATCCCCAACCCACACGGACGCAAACGAAGCCGCACTTTCCTTGTCACCCAACAACGAACCGGACGTACTCTCGAACCCCGTCACTATCTCGCGTCTCCAAACTGTCTACATCGCCGGGATAACAGAGATCGAGTTTACCATCACGAATAACCTGCCTCCCACGCGCCAGCCGGAGATACCCGCCGGGGCCACTGTCACCGACACGATGGACATTCTTGCCAGTTTTGTTATTACTGACGATGTCAACACCCTGCGGGTCGTGACTGTGGAGGATACTCTGACCGATGGGACGACGCTGCTCGCCGCCTCGGGCGATCCGGCTGTCGTTGGTGGTACCCTCACCTGGGCGCTGCCCGACCTCCCGCCCCAAGGGACATCTGTCATCACCATGAGTGTGCAAACCCCGCCGGCGGGCGGCGATTTCGTCGAGCTGGATTCCGGCGCGCGGGTAGAGGTCGAACAGTGGGGCGATCCCGCCTCGGCTGCTGCACGCCCGGCGGTCACCATTCCCGGTGGAATTGACCCTGCCTTCACCCAGCCCACCGTGGACGCCGATTCGACGGATGTGGACATGCTGTGGAAATCGGCGGAGTTCGTCCAGGATCCGCTGGCGGCTTTCGAGTATGTACGCGGCCTCGGTTTCGATCCCTATAAAGGCTCGCTGCGCGGCACGCGCGGCACGCTGTGGGGTCAGGCCGGCAACTCGGCCGACAAATCCAGCCTGCTGATCGCCATGCTGCGCGCGGCGGGTGCCCCGGCGCGCTACCGCCATGGGGCGCTATCCACCCCCAGGGCGCAGACTCTCATCGGGGCCATGTTCCCCCCGCCAGTCGGGGTTGCCGGGTACATCCCCGACGGGACGCCGGTCAGCGATCCGGTCAACGATCCCGCTCTGATCGCGCTCGTCTCCGATCACTGGTGGGTGGAGGCATATCTGCCCGGATTGGGATGGACTGATCTCGACCCATCTTTCCCCGATGCCCAGCCGGGGGATGTGTTCGCCACACCGGGGGCGAATGACCGCATCGCCGAGCTGCCCGAAGACCAGCGCCACGAGATCATTGTTCGCCTCAAGGTGGAGCAGTACACCGCCTTTCCCATCAGTGGCAGCTATTTGCAGACCTTCTATCCCCTGGAAGTGACTTTCCCCACCGCCCAGCTTGCCAGCAAACGGCTGACTTTTTCCCATTTGCTCCGCAGCGAGGGGCTTGGGGGAGTGTATACAGCGATTACCCACACATACACGCCTTATTTCGAGATTGACGATAACGGCGGCAGCTACCTGGGCGATTCGTTCCAGGATATGTATTCGAGTTTCCCGCTCAGCTCTCAATTCACGACAGCGGAATGGCTGGAATATGAAATTACCGACCCAAACGGTAATGTGGAGACCTTTACCCGCACGGTGAAGGATCTGGTTGGCGCGGACAAACGCCTGTCGGGTGGCTCGCTTGATTTTTCTGGGGGGACCGATTCGTTGCCATTCACCAACCCGTATGATTTATATGTCAATTGGGTGCTGCCCAATGATGTACCAGCCTGGGTGTACGAGCGGCGCGCCATGAGCGTTCTGCCCCAGTTGGTCACGCTGGGCCATTATGGGGTCGAACTGCTGCAAATCCAGTCCCAGGCGCCTTCCGGTGGGCCTTACTCTCCCCAGGATAAGAATACCATCACCCAGGCGAGAGGGGAGGCGTTCTTTGCCAATGAAGACCTTTTGAGCGGCATCGGCCTGGATTTTGGATGGGAAGCGGACCGGGCCAAGGCGCAAATCGAAAGCGGTTTGCAGACGAAGCTGTTCTATGCCACACCGCGTGTCTTCACGATTTCATCGGTTGGCGCCCCGACGGGCGTTGTAACCGAAACGGTTGATTTGCGCCGCACCACGACCAGTAACATCGTATACCCAGGACAAGCCGTGTCGGCCGCTTATTCTGCCAATTGGGCTAAAGGAGTAGTCGAGTCGGTTTTGGAAGGGCAGGTTCTCGAGGCTGTTTATGATATACCGACCCTTACTGCTGCCCGCGTCTTCGATGAAATGGAGCTGCAAGGCATCACGCCAGTCTGGATCACTCCCGCGGATGCCTACCTGCTGGATGTCTACCCCTTCTCGACAAAGGCGAAGGCGTTTGTGATGACGGCATTATTTGAGGGGAAAAATGTGCTGATTCCCACTGCGCCGGTCAGTGTGGACGGGCAAGATGTTTTTGGCTGGTGGCAGGTTGACCCTCAAACTGGGGAAACCATCAGTGTGATGGAAAATGGGCTGCATACCAGCTTTTTCGAAAGCAGTGCATTCGAAGATCTGCTTATATTCATTCTGGAACAGATTTCGGACGTCGAACCGGGGCCAGCGGCAGTATGGGAATTCATCAACGTCGTTGGCGCAAACCTGACGAGGTATTTTGGGGGTCTACAAGCTGGTTGGTCGAGCGGGAGAGGGGGAATGCGTTCCCTGGATTCTTTGACCAGCGCAGAGGCCACGTGGCGATATTTCCCGGCCTACCTGTGTCCGGTGGACAACTGCGGGGTGGAACAGTTTCTCATGGACGGAATCACGCCTGCCCCCATTCCATTGCCAGAGACGCTTTTTGTCTATTCGGAGCCATATCGGGCGCATCCGATGGCTCTTGCCACGCTGCCCGTGACCGCCAGCCAGCCGGCGGGCGATCCGGCTTTCACTCTGGCGGTAAATCCCGAGGCATCCAGCACTGCCCCGGGTACCGCGGTCAATTTCCAGGCCGAGATCAGCAGCAATTTCGATGACGATTTCACCGTCATGGCGTACGCGCCGGAAGACTGGAATGTGAGGTTGGATCCCACCGGCAGTGTCACGGCACAGCCACCCGCAGGCGCGCAACCGGGTGATTACACCCTTCAAATCGTCGCTCAGTCCTCGCAATGCCCGTCATTATTCGGCATTGCCCAGCATACCGTGACCATTACCGCCCTGGACGCCGTTTCTGTTGATCTGGAGGTCGAGCCAAATATCACGACGCCGATGGGGGAGGCGCAAATCCCGGCGGTGAGCAACCAGACGAATGATGGCGAGACGGAGATCAATGGGGCCGCGTACACCGTCGAGATTGCCAACCCCGGTCAATTCGCGCACACCTACGATGTAACCGTGAGCGGTCCCCCAGCCGGGTGGGTGATCCTTAACGGCGAGCAGGCATCAGCCGCCAGCGTCACTCTACCCGCCGGCACGACCGCCCGCCTGGGGCTGTACATCCAGCCGCCGGCGGATGCCCTTCCAACTCCTGGCGTATCCTATCCAGTCAATGTCGGCGCGGTCGCCTCCGATAACCCGGCCCTCACCGATGGCGACTCGGCCACCTTCACCATGCCGGAACAACCTTTCAACTATCTGACCATTCAGCCAGCCGACATCTATCTCTCCTCCAGCAGCAGCGCCGACTTTACCATCCAGATGACCAATGTGGGCAACGACAGCGGTTCTTTTCCGATCTTCGCTACGCTGCTGCCTGTCACGGGTACGATTGTCAATCTCGAATCGCCTGTTTCCCTCGCAATTGGCGAAACCCACGTTCAAACTGCCACCCTTGAGACCGCCGGACTCCCGCTGGGGTCATGCTTCCCGTTGGTTCTTGGAAGTCCCGCGCCCGGCAGCTACACTCAATACGCCCTCGCCAACGTGCAGATCGTCTCCGAGAACAGCGAGCCTGTCTTCCGCGCCTCCGACCGAGCCGGGCGATCCTGCACTGTAGGCGAACCGGGGCTATCCGCGGCGCTCGAAGCGCTGGCTCTGGCGATGGTTCACCTGGAAGCCTCCTGCCAGGCAGGCGGCTGTGACCTCTCCCTGCGCGACCAGGCTGTGGATGCAGCCAACACCGTCGCCCTCTATGCCAGCCGGGCTTCCACGCTGGTGAATGAGGATGATACCGTCGTCGCCGTCGCCGCCGAGCTGGCAGCCCACACCAGTACCGCTGACATCCTGGCTGACCTGGCCGTGCTCAGTGACGCGGTTGCCGCTCTCGACGGTGAAATCTGCGCTCTCAGCCGTCACCTGCCCGAGCTGCGCTGGAGGCCTTTCTACGGCGCAGCTTTGCAATATGAAACCATCACATATACTCTCGATCTGACCAACCGGGGCACCGTCACAACGATATACTCACTGACGGTGGAAGCGCTGGGGACAGTGAACAGTGAACAGTTATCAGTGAGCAGTGAGCAGGTATCGGTAAGTCCTGGCGCGACGGTGTCGTTTGTGTATCCGATGACGGTCGCGGACCTGGGATTGTACGATCTGGATGCGATGGCGGTAGTCGTTGGGGATGAGTCAATCTATGCCCACGCCGCGGCCAGCCTGAACGTGGTGGATCGTTACGTGCAGCTCACGGCCGTCATCCCCGACCCGGCCTACGTCGAGACGGGGGTCAGCTCCACCACGCTGAGCATCGAGGTCGCCAATGTCGCCAACGTGACACAGGATGCCGTCGCGCATACCGTCATCCAATCGCCCACGGGCGCGGTCAGCTATACCGCCGAGTTGCCATTGACGGTGCTGATCGGCGCGCCGCGCCTCTACGAATTGCAGACGGTGGATACCTCCGGCTGGGCCGCGGGCATCTACACCGTCACCGTGGAGCTGCTCGACACAGACGGCGCGCTGATCCCCAACGGGAGCGGCTACGGCTACTTCGGCGTCGGCCAGGGGCTTGTCGCCAGCCACGCGGTTAGTCCAGCCATCGTCCCGCCGGGAACTTTCACGGTGACAACCGTGATCACAACCGAAATCCTGGATACTGGTGAGCAGTTATCAGTGTACAGTGATCAGTTATCAGTGATCAGTGATCAGTATTCGGCGGCCGATCAACCGCCTGATAATCTATTTACCCAATCTCCTGATTACCTGATTATCCCATCCCCCGATTACCCAATTACTCAGTCCCTTGATTACCTGACCATCAATGGCGTCTTCACCCGCACCGAGCAAAGTGAGCCGGAAGTTGCTTATACTGGGACATGGAGCAGCGTCAACACGAACCGCGCCAGCGGCGGCAGCTTCACGCTCGCCGACGCGCCCGGCGAGACAGCCGCGCTCACCTTCGAGGGGGTGTGGGTCAATGTCGGTTTCCTGGCTGGCCCATACAGCGGCCGCGCCGAAGTTTTCATTGACGGCGTAAGCCAGGGGACGCTCGATCTCTATCGCCGTGAGGATACCGCGGTCAGCTTCGTTTACGGCGGTCTCATCACGGCTACCCACACCATCAGCGTCGCCGCCCTGGGGACGAAAAATCCCTATGCCTTCTATAATTACGTACAGCTCGATTACTTCGACGCCTGGGATGGCAGCGCCTTGCCGGATGGCTCCTTCGAGCAGGATGATGCGCGCGTCATCGTCAGCCCAGGCTGGTGGGTTGCCTCTGACAGCCAGGCCAGCGGCGGGACTTATATCAACAGCGCCGCGGGAACAATTTGGTTCCCCTTCTCCGGCGACAGTTTTAGCTTTCACACCATGCAGCTCTCGGATAATGGCTGGGCGCGCCTCTACGTGGACGGTGAATACCTGACCACACTCTCTCTGCACAGCTTCACCCCCGTTGCTCACACCTATTCTTACCAGGGCTTTGGAGCAGGGCCACACATCTTGCAGGTGGCTGCCTACCGGGGCAACGCTTCCGTAGATGCCTTCACTACCCCCGGCTTACCCCCCTTCGATGATCCGCAGCCCACTGGCAGCTTCACCCGCTACGAAGAGGATGATCCTCTCTTGCGCTACAACGGGGTTCCCTATACCCAGACCATCACCACCTGGGGGGCAGCGAACTATCCCGTCCACGGCAGCGGCGGCTATTTCGCCGTCTCCGGCGCCGCGGGGGATTCGGTCAGCCTGACTTTCGAGGGCGTCTCGCTTGGCGTTGGCTTTCTGACCTATGGCTACGGCGGGCAGGCCGACATCTACCTGGACGGCGACTGGCTGCGCACGGTTGACCTGTTTACCAATAACGAAGACACGGCCAGTTTCTACTTCGACGGGCTGGCGGAAGCCACTCACACGGTCACCGTCACTATCCTGTCCACCGCCCACCCCAACTCGCTCGGCCACGCGGTGCGCTTCGACTACTTCGACGTTTGGGACGGAACGGCTCTGCCGGAAGGAACCTTCGAGGAATCCAGCGACCGGCTGATCTACAGCGGGGGTTGGTACGCCTGGTCGTCGAGCGTCGCCAGCGGCGGCGGGGGCGCATCGGACGACGGCGCAGACAACGGCGCAGTCTGGTTTCCCTTCACGGGCGAATCGGTCACCTACCAGGCGCTTGCTTACTATGGGGCGCACGAGGTGATCGTCAAGATTGATGGCGTACCCCAGGGAATCGTGGATATCTACAGCAGTGCAGACATCACCAAAACGATCTCCTTCGATGGCCTACCCACAGGGGTACACGTGCTGGAGGTGCGCGCCTACCGGAGAGATACCACGCTGGATGCCTTCATCACACCCGGCGTCGTGCCCTGGTACGAGCCGCCCGCCCCGCCCACCGGCGTCATCCGTTACGAGGAGGACAACCCCGCCCTGCTGTACAACGGCTATCCACTCACCCAAACCGTGACCTCCTGGTGGCCTTATCAGTATGCCCTGTCTGTTGCCAGCAATGGCTGGACCGCCGGTACCAGCGTACCGGGCAATTGGGTTGCGCTGGATTTCTCTGGAACCTGGGTGGGGGTCGGGTTTGCCGCTTACAACGGCGAGGCAGAAATCTTCATAGACGGGGTTTCGAGGGGCATCCTGGATCTCGATCTCATCTCGCCGATCACGAATGTGTACTTTGACGATTTGATCACCGGCGCACACACCATCTCGGTGACAAGCGTCAGCGGCACGGTGCTCTTCGACTTCTTCGACACCTGGGATGGATCAGAAATGGACAGTGGTTGGTACGAGGCTCATCTCAATGACCACCGCGGCCCATACCATTACAATACCCTCTCCCACTGGTACACCCAGGTTCCTGATCTCAACTTGCCGCGCATCCAATACGCCCGCGAGGGTGACGTGATCGGCCGGCGCTTTCCACCCGGTTATGCCACCCAATTGTGGTTCACCTTCACCGGCGACGACCTGATGTTGCTGGCTTTCCAAGCGAGCGGAACGAGCGTAGAAGTTTTCATAGACGGGATCAGCCAGGGCGCCTTCGATTTGACCCCGGAATACTCCACCCAACCCTACGCCCTGCACTTCCAGGATTTGGGCGATGGCCCACACGTTGCCAGCGTCAGCAATTTCGGCGGCGCTTTCCTCGATGCCTTCCAGGTCAACCCGCCCAATGCCCTACCCTACACCCCCCAGGTCGAGTGGACTGATGACGCCCCCACCGAACCGCACAGCGGTTACGCCAACGATGGTCTGCTCAGCTCCGCCGCCCTCGGCGACCTGGATGGGGACGGGCTGGTGGAGATCGTCGCCCCCGCCTCCAACGGACAAATGTACGTCTATCGCGGGGATGGGCAGGACGCTGGCAGCGGCTCTCCGCTGATCTGGCAAACCGGGCTGGTTGGTTCAGCCGCCGAGCCAGCCATCGCAGACCTGGATGGCGATGGTTACGCCGAAATCATCGTCGTTGGCAGCGATGGAACGGCGGCTTTCCACCACGACGGCTCGATTTACTGGTTTACCGATACCATCAAATCGGGCTATTCCGAGGGCGGTTATATGGGGTGGGGCGGCCCCTCCATCGGCAACGTTGACCTCGATCCCGAGCCGGAGATCGTCCTGGCGGCTTACAACGATGGTCTCTACGTGCTCGATCACGATGGAACGCAATTGTTCTACACGCCTACCGGCATTTTCCCCACCGTTCCGGCGCTGGCCGACCTCACCGGCGATGGCGTTCTGGACATCCTCTATGCCCAGGACAGAACCATCTCCCTGCTCGACCACTTCGATGGCGACATCATCGAGTGGACGCGCACCCATACCTACACCGGGTATGCCCTGGGTACATTCGGGGCCCCTGCCGTGGCCGATGTAGATGGCGGCCAACCGGGAGGCGACGACGGTCCCGAAGTGATCATCAATTGGGGGCCTTACGTGGATGTGCTGGACGAAGATGGCGCCCTGCTCTGGAATTACAACCTGGGTTATGACTATTTTCGCCCAAGCCCGGTCA
Organism: Candidatus Aquidulcis sp.; assembly: GCA_020723385.1. Lineage (GTDB taxonomy): Bacteria > Chloroflexota > Anaerolineae > Anaerolineales > UBA4823 > DYIZ01. The sequence goes on along the minus strand of DYIZ01000031.1, from coordinate 25,618 downwards.
CCATTGCGGATGTGGATGGAGATGGCGAAATCGAAATCCTGACCGCCTCGGCGCATCACGCTGGCCTTGGGGTTGACTTTCACACCCTCTTCGTGCTGAACGCCAACGCCACCCTGTTATGGCAGCAAACCATGGGCGATGCCACCGCCTCAGCCTCGGGTGTAGCCACGCAAGACCTGAACGGCGACGGAGTCTGGGAAGTACTCTGGAACGGCCAGAACGAGGGCTTCACCATCATGAATGGGCCGGACGGCGAAAAGCTGTTCAACGAGGGGATCACTGAATCAGGCACGATGGTAGATTACCCGGTATTGGGTGACGTGGACGGCGACGGCTTCGCCGAGGTGGTCACCGGTGGTTATAACGGCATTTTCGTCATCGGCCATGATGGCATCTGGGGCGATTCACGCCCCTTATGGAACCAGCACAACTATCACATCACCAACGTCAACGACGATCTCAGCATCCCTGCCAACGAGCCGAATAGCTGGGATTTGCACAACACATACCGTACTCAAACCCCGGAGCGCAATCCCATGCCGAGTTACGCCGTCACCATCTCCCACACCGTGGGCGTGGATGGCGTCGCCGTGCTGACCACCACCTTCAACATCTCGCCCGATGTGCAAGCCGCCCCGCTCTACGGTTGGAGTTACACGGTTGATGGCGCGGCCCCGGTCGTCACCCGCACCTTCGAGAGCGTCTTGACCGGCTTGCAGCCCGGCGAAGCGCGGCTGGTTGCCGAGAGAACTGTGGTCGCTTACCGGCTGCCCGGCGGGTGGAACTGGCTGACCTTGCCCCCGCTGTACGTCAGCGTCCCGCACATCATCGCCATCCAGCCAGATTGGCAGGCTGCTGGCGCGGGCGCGACGGTGATTTACACAGTCACGCTGACGAATCCGGGGACGACCGCCAGCGATTACACCCTGGAATTGATCGGGCTTCCCGACGAGTGGGGTGCGCTGCCCCCCACGGTCAACGTCCCGCCATTGGGGGCGGTCTCTGTACCCCTGACGGTGACACTGCCCGTGGGCGCTGGCGCAGCCGAATATCCCTTCGGCGTGAGCGTCACGACCAGCCAGGGCGGCGCAGACCAGGCTAACGCAACCCTGGAATCGCTCGGCCCCGCCGTCGAGGTTTCCTTGGACCCGGCGGATCGAGCCATTCCCACCGGCGAGACGGCTGTCTACACCCTGACTGTGACCAACCTCGAAGACACAGCCCGCACCTATGCCCTCGCCGCCGAAGGGCTGGCGCCCGTCAATCTGCCGGCGCAGATCAGCGTGGCGGCTAACAGCGCCGAAGCCATCACCGTTACAGTTCGAGCCGTTAGCGAAGGATCGAACCCTTTCACCGTCATTGCCGCCGAGCTTGAGACCGGAGCCAGCGCCCAGGCGACTGCCGCCATCACCGGCCAGGGCTTCGCAGGCGTCGCGGTGGTCATCTCGCCGTCCGTCGCGCAATCCGGGCCGGGCGTACCGACTGTCTTTGCTGTGACGGTGACGAACCTGGGCAGCGCGCCTGAGACGTATGACTTGAGCGTCGAGCCGCCCGTGGGCTGGGATTTGTCGCTCACCCAGTTTGGGCAGCCGGTCAGCGCGGTGATGGTTGCCCCCGGCGAAGCGAATGCGGTGGAGACGCAGTTGACGCTCACGCCGCCCGCTGACGCGGCCTTGGGTGATTACAACTTTACCGTTACCGCGACAGATCAGCAAATCGGCAAATCGGCAAATCAGCAAAGTGGAGTGGGGAGCGGGGTTGTGCAGATAGGCGGAAGGGGTGTGCAGGTCGAGATCGTCTCGGGCGATGCCGAGTTATCTCCAACCGAGATCGGGACGTGGCAGGTGCAGGTGACCAACACTGGCAACGAAAACGATACGTATGATCTGAGCGTCTTCGGCCCGCTGGCGGCTTTTGCCGAGATCGCCCCCGGGGTTATAACGCTCGCTCCCGGCCAATCCCAAACGGTTCAGGTGACCGCCGGGCCGCTGATCCACGCCCTGCCGGGCGATCTCACCCTGGGAGTGCTGGCCGAGTCCCAGTCTCAAAGCTACATCCGGGACGAAGACACCACCGCTGTGACCATCACCGAATATCAGGCAGTCGAGGCAGCCTGGCTGCCAGATGCGCAAACAGTAACGGGCACTCTATCGGCCTTTTTCACGTTGATCGTGACCAACACTGGCAACGTGAATACCACTTACCTGTTCGCGGTTTCGTCTGACCCGGCGGTGGAGACGCAATTGGCGGTTGTCTCCCTGCCCATCCCGCCGCATTCGGCCATTCCCCTGCTGGTCAAAGTGACGGCTCCTGAGCCGGGGACGTATCTCCTCACCGGGACAGCAGAGAGCGGCGATATCCAGGCCAGCGACACGGCTACGCTGATCGTGATCAATGATGAGCCGCCGGAATATAAGCTCTACTTACCTTTGGTGCTCAAACTTGGGCCGTAGCGCAGTTGGCAATCCAGCCGTGTGTCTCCTGTTTCAGGCGGCTGCAAACATGGCTGGGAATTCCTATATATTTCCCCTGGTCAAACGATAACCCTTGAATCAGAACCCGATGGCGGCCGAGCCTCAGCCAAGTTGCTCAGGCGGCCCCATCGGGTTCTTTTAGGGCTGTCCATCCACTTTTATGACACATAGGATGCGGCCTGGCCGGCTTCCAACATGGTCTGGAATTTCTCGCTGAGGTAATACATTGCGACCATCTCTTATCCTTGTGCGTATACAAAGTAATCCCCTGCCCCGAAGGAGTTCTCATGGATCAAACCACTTATCCAAAAACTCAACACCCCGGATTGTTCAGACGCCTGTCAAACGGTATTCGGCGAGCTGTGCGCGCCGTCACCCCTGGGCGGCGCGCCTGGCGCGGCGCAACTTGGGGAGTGATCTTTGCCGCCGTCTTGTTCTTGCTTGTTACAAGCTACAATGCTTTTGCAGCCGCGGGCTGGATAACTTTTGGCATAGGTTTCCTGGCTTTGCTGGCGATATCCCTTATCATCGTGGGTCTGGTCCTGCTGTTGCAACGCCTCCGAGGCAGCATACCGGCTTCTTACAATGCAACCCTGGTCGGCGCGTTCTTTCTACTGTTTCTTTCCTTCTTTATGTTGAATGTTGGTTTTCTGGTTGTCGCCCTGGCAATTGTCATCATATCTTCCTTGCTTGGAGCGGCCGTATGGGTCATCGCGCGTGGCGGTTGGAAATCGGCCGCCAAAGCCCAGCGTTTCATGATCGGGGCCGCTCTGTTGGTGGGGGTGGTAGGGCTGGGTGGTGGTGGCTATTGGCTTCTAACGGATGGCAAGCCAGTCACGCAGCCGGTGAATGCGGCCTCTCAAGCCGGCGCGGCCGTTGTCCCGCTTGCACTTGCCGATCCCTCGCAGCCAGGCAGCTACGCCGTGCAGACCCTGTTCTATGGCAGCGGGCAGGATCATCACCGGCCGGAATACGGGGCGGATGTTGACTTGGTTACGACGCCAGCAGACGGATCGAAATTGGTGAAAGGATGGTCGGGGTTGCGGAAGAATTACTGGGGCTTTGGGCCGGAGGTGATGCCGCTCAATGGGCGTGTCTGGTTCCCCGAGGGGGCTGGCCCCTTCCCGCTGGTGTTGATCGTGCACGGCAATCATTTGATGGAAGATTACTCCGATCCCGGCTACGCCTACCTGGGCGAGCTGCTCGCCAGCCGGGGGTATATCGTGACCTCAGTGGACGAGAATTTCTTGAATCTCTCCGTCGCATCCGATTTGGTCCTGATCAACGGGCTTAAAGAAGAAAGTGACGCCCGTGGCTGGCTGTTATTGGAACACCTGAAAGTCTGGAAGGGCTGGAATGCCACCCCCGGCAACCCGTTCTACCAAAAAGTGGACATGGGCAGCATCGCCCTCACCGGCCATTCGCGCGGCGGCGAGGCGGTGGCGGTTGCTGCGGCATTCAATAACCTGCCGTATTACCCCGATGATGCCACACTGGCCTTCGACTACAACTTTGCCATCCGTTCGATTGTGGCCATTGCGCCGGTAGACGGTCAATACCAGCCAACCGATCAGCCGACGCCGCTGGAAAACGTCAATTATTTCATCCTGCACGGCGTACACGATATGGATGTGTCCAGTTTTGTGGGCGCCCGGCAGTACGAACGCGTCCGCTTCGACGATGGACAGTTTTGGGTCAAAGCCGGTCTGTATATCTACGGCGCCAATCACGGCCAATTCAACACAACCTGGGGGCGTAAAGACGGCATCGAACCGGGTATGCGCTTGTTCAATCTGACACAGTTGATGCCCCCCGAGGAACAGGAACAGATCGCCAAAGTCTACATCAGCGCTTTCCTGGAGGCCACCTTGCGCGGGCAAACCGGCTATCTGCCTCTTTTCCGCGACTACCGCACTGCCAATGGCTGGCTCCCAGATACGATTTACCTGAACCAGTACGAGGATTCAGCTACCCGTATGGTCAGCACCTACGAAGAGGATATCAACGTGGCCACCGCCACCCTGGCGGGTGGGACTCAGCGAAGCGAGAATCTCACTCTCTGGAGAGAGCAATTGGTCAGATTGAAAGGGGGCGACTTGAATACGAATGCAGCCTTCCTGGGCTGGGATTCTGGAACCGCTGAGGGCACTGCCGCTTATGAAATCGCGCTGCCCGAAGGCGCTCTCCAATTGAGTCCCAGCGACACCCTGGTGTTCTCACTAGCCGACGCAAACGAGCCGCCGACGGAAGATGCGAAAGACTGGCAGGCTAACCATGAACCGATAGATTTGACCATCGAAGTGGTGGATCGCCAGGGTGCGGTCGCCCGCCTGCCATTGAGCAGCTTCGCCTACCTGCAGCCACAAATCGAGGGGATCATTACCAAAGTCTCCTGGATGAGCATACCGGCATCCAACGGTGAAATCGTCTTCCAGGATTTTGAATTCCCCCTGTCGGCATTCGTCGCCGCCAACCCTGCTTTCGACCCGGCCCAGCTTGCCACGCTGCGCTTTATTTTCGACCGGACCCCGTCAGGCGTGGTGGTGCTGGATGATGTTGGATTCAGATTCCCACCAGCCGACTGACGCGGAATTTGCCCTCCGGCAAAACCGTGAGGAAGGTTTTGGCTCCCGGGTGATACCCGGTTGGACAGAAATCAGGCTCGTGATACAACCGCTCGCCGGTTTGGACATCCCATACAGCCAGTCCGTGTTCCTGATCGAAAGAGAACAGGTAATGGTCGAAAACAAGCTCCCCCGTTGGGCCGGCAAACCAACGGGTTTCTTCCCCAGTCAGTACATCGAATATCCTAACTGCCGGGACCAGAAGACTTTCATCATCGCCATAACCCCATACAGCCAGGGTATGATTGTCAATCCAACATAAAGGGCCATCCCAATAATAGTGCCTTGAACACAATACCTTTTTAGTCGGGCCATCTTCTGACTCCCAAACATTATCTATGAGCCAACGAGGTAAATTCCAGGTCAGGATACTTCCAAATGGAGACCACACCCATCCGTTGTCCACAATCCAGGATTGATCCGGCGAAATGCGTAATCCGCAATGGAAGTAGTCCAGGTAATGTTCGGGGAGCTTTTCGCCCTGCTTGTAAACAGGAGAAATCCGCCACGTGGCAAGCTCGCCATTTTGAGGGTTGGAAATATCCAGGCGATTCCAATTCGTCGCGTGGACCAGCCAGGTTTGGTTGTCGAAATCAAAAAACGCCGTTGAAAAATTGCTATGTTCAATTCTATAATTACCACGGTCCAGAAGCATGATCACTTTCTTCACTGAAAGATCAACTGCCAAGCCGTTTTGTCCGCGTGTATTGACCACCGCTGCAAAACGCGCTGATCGTGACAGGTGAAGGGTTATCTTTTTAGAAAAATCCAGGGAGCTTTCCGGCAACTCAATCAGACAAGATACAGACCTGCGCTCAAAATCCAGTTGCCAGAGCTTTTTATCGGCTGTGAGCGCTACCCACACATTCCCTGCGTTTGCTGTGACCGGCTGAATGTCCAAAATAGGCGCTGGCAGCGGCGTAGGGATATCGTCCTGCTCTTGATGCACCATGGATAACCTGGCATTCCGTTGCGAGAACTCGGGCAATCCGACTACCTTTGCTGGCATACTGGAAGAAGTAAGATAATCCAAGCAATCACCGCACACAATGCGCAAATTTTTGGATAAATCGTCTGCAGGTAATGATGCACATTTCGAACAAGCGAAGATGAAATCGAACCCATGTCCGGAAAAAATTCGACAAGAATCCTGTTGATAGCGTTGATTTTGATTTTCCAGAAAATGGACACACACCTTCCCCATCTTGACAGCTTCTTCGTGAGGACATTGGCATGCAGCGTTATCCTCCAACCGCTGACGGACGATCTCACGAATTTCCATCAACAACTGCCCCAGGCGGTTTTCCCCAGTTCCATCCGGGCCGACTCCCCAATAAGGGTCTGGAATGTTCGCGACGAGTAGCTCGCTGCCAGTTTTGAGCAAAACAGGTCGAAAATCGAAACACTGAAATTTGAACAACAACAGCCGCCACATCACAATATCCTGGATCTCTCCCCAATCCAGACGGCAGGCATCCTGATGGAATGCAGCTATCTGGATAGCTTCTTCGGCTGTTTTAGCATTACGAATTTCTTCGAAGTAAGGCGTGTCAACTAATTTCAGCGCCTGAAAGTAATGTTCAACAGTTTTCCATAAAACGCCATCAAGCTGAAACCACCCTACAGCGTGGTTAGAAAGTTGGCCAAAAGGTTCTTCTTTGGGATCAGAAAAGAAAATCGTCATCGTAAAATACCGCTGGGAATAGAGTTTTCAGCGTAATTATATGAGAAGTAGGTTAGGTGTGGAAGATAAAGGTGTACTCCATCCTGCCGATTACTACCGGAGTGGTTGGAAAACCTTGACGATGCAGGTGTACTTAGCGTGCATCCCATCGTAGAACTCCGTTTCTTCGCAGCCAACGTCTTGTGGATTATAAGATCCCAGGAGCAGCACTTGTTTTTCGTTGGCCAACCTGGTGAAGTAGGTTTGAGCCGATTCGATGATGCGGTACTGCTCGGATGCGATCAGGCGGTCATATACATACGGGTGGTAGGGCGGCAGGTAGAAGATCACCGTCACGCCGTCAGCTTGCATGCGAACGATAAAGGCCTCCAGCCATTGTTCGAATTGCGGGTCGAGCCGGGTAAACTGATTCAGCGAATACACACTTGCGGCGTTTACGTATTGCCGGGCGCTCTGATTCACAAGCTCCTGGCTCCGGCTTTGGAAATTTTTCTCGTAGCTGAGCGACCCGTCGGCCAGCTTGATATTCTCGTTTCCGATGGTTAACTCGGTTGCGTAAGGCATATCCGATTGGCCTGTGAGCAGCATATCGAACAAAGACTTGAATGAAGCGCGGAAGTAGGTAGGGGAAATCAGCTCCATAGCCCGGGCTGGCAGGCTCGGCCCCGCATCAGGCATAGCAATAGCCAACGCTCCATTTACCGGCTGGTTCATCTGGCGCAAACCAGCCTGGAATTCGGCTGTTAGGTTGACGGAGGCAGTCGGCCAGGGAGTGTACATAACCCCGGCGCTGATCTCATCGCCCACGCCAGAGCCTGTGCCCGCTCGGGAAGAAGGGCTGTAGGGGCGACCATGTAAGAAGGGAATCTGACCGCCCACTTTGGAGCAAGTGCTGGCAACCCATTGTCGAACACGTCTAAGCAGGATTTGTAGCAGATGGCGGGGTCAAGGGATTTGAGCAACAATTTGACAAGGTGCTGAGTCAGCGTTTATTTATCTTGTTTACCGCGGTCTGACCTTGGCTAATGATCATTGGCAAGTAAAGGTTGTAATTGTTCGCTTGGACCGTAACCCGGATATTGTCCAATCCCCAACTTTCATCAGTAATATCTTGTAAGCCTGATGCTGAGAACTCCAGTACCAGTGTTTCGGAGGTGTGAGGCAGGGTAAAACTCAGTTGGTAGACCGAGTCCATTGGGTCATCGAAGAAATAATATCCTAAGGTGTTGTTTTCGTCCGCGCCAGAACAGGCGGGGTTTTCTCCACCTGGAAATGTATCTGGATAAGCCTGACGATAATTTGACCAATGAGTAAAGGTGGTGTGCAGGCTGGCAGGATCGCCTGCGATGCGAAAATCCCAAATATCCGGTCCGATCAAAGCGCCTGAGCCAGAGAATATCTCCTGGTTGCCATCCCATGAGCGGATCAGGTACAAGTCGAACGAGATAGAGACGGTCGTGTGCAGCGGTAGGCACAGGAGAGTCAGTTGTACAGCGTCGGTATTGAATTGGCCGAGGAATCTGCGTCCGCTGGGGGTGATGTCCGTCGAATTGTGCGACCATTCAAGTTCTACTGGGCCTTCAAAATCGCTCGTGTAAATAACCGGCCCAGCGAGTGGAACGCAGCTAGTTCGTGTCGGGGTGGGAGACACGGTGGATGTTGGGTTAGGGGTAGTTGTGGCAGTTGCAGTCGGTGTGGGGGTGCCGGTTGGGGTCGGAGTCGGGATGAAAGTTGGAGTAGCCGTTGGGGTAGAAGTAGGTGTCGAAGATCCTGTTGATGTGGAGGTTGGTGTTGATGATGGAGATGTGGTTAGGGTTGGTGTGGGCGTGTCAGATGCGGTCGCGGTTGATGTGGCAGTGGGGGTCGGGGTATCAGTGGTCAGGGTTTCTGTGGGTGTAGCGGTTGTAGTGCCTGTTGGGGTTTCGGTGGGAGTCGCGTTCGTAGTGCTGGTTGATGTGGGTGTTGCAGTAGCTTGACTCACGCTATAGTAGGCATACGCGCGCCCTTCGTCGGTTTGGCCGTTATCGAAAAGACGCGCACCGGTGAGGACATCATCAAGACCGTCACCATTGATATCACCTGCTGTCTGTGATCTGAGACCGAATTCGGCATAATCCTGATCGCCCTCGACAATCCAATCGGCAGTTGTACTTAATCCGGCCGTTGAACCATAGAATAAAAAGGCTTGGCCTCCATTTACGTGGTCGCTATCGTATTGGTATGCTCCAATAATGATATCTGCGGAACCGTCTCCATTCACATCACCTGCTGTTAACCCCGCAGATCCAAACTTGGCGCCTGCCTGATCGCCCTCCGCCATCCAATTTGCTGTGCCATTCAATCCCGTAGCTGATCCATAGTAGACAAAAACTTTCCCCTCATCTGTTTGGCCGCTATCAAAATAGAGAGCACCTATGATCAAATCATCGTAATCATCAGCATTGACATCTCCTGCGGTACCTGTCCAATAACCGAAGTCTGCATAATCCTGATCACCATCAGCTACCCAGTCCGCGGTTAAACTTGGACCTATTGCTGAACCATAATATACGAAGACGCGACCCTCATTAACCTGACCATTGTCAAATTGGTAAGAACTTGCGAAGATGTCATCGTAGCCGTCACCGTTAACATCGCCTGCCGTTCCGCATGGTGCTCCTAAATAAGCATTTGTTTGATTGCCCTCAGCCGTCCAGGCAGGGATTGTATCTAGACCCGTTGCCGATCCATAATAGATAAACACTTTTCCTTCGTTTGTTTGGCCATTATCATAGTAGTCTGCACTTACTATCACATCATCAAAACCATCACTGTTGACGTCCCCGGCGCCACTCACACAAGAACCGAAGTACGAATAAGCTTGATTGCTCTCAATAATCCAGTCAGGAGTCAGGTTTAATCCGGTTGGGGAGCCATAATACCCATAAACGCGCCCTTCGTCAGTCTGGCCATTGTCATACATAGTTGCCCCAATAAACACATCATCATAGCGATAGCCATTAACATCACCTATTGAACCATGATGACTGCTGAAGCGAGCGCCAGCCTGGTTGCCTTCGGCTGTCCAGTCAGGAAGTGCGCTCAACCCCGCTGCTGAGCCAAAATAGACAAAGACGCGTCCTTCGTCCGTTTCACTATTATCATAGAGGGGCGCTCCAACGATGATATCATCATAACCATCGCCATTGATATCCCCTGCATTTCCCAGATAACCGCCATACCATGCTCCATCCTGATCGCCTTCTGTAATCCAAGATGGCGTAGATGGGAGATTGAAGAAACCGATAGACAAGTTTTTGGGCTCGATATTCTGAAGTACTGGCAGGCGACTATCTTTAGGGTTTGTACTCTGCCAGCCATTGGAATAATTGGTTAATTGTTTAGCATTGGCCGACGAGACCGATGGTGTGAACTGGCTTGATACGACAAGAAAAATTAACAGCGACAAACAAACAAGTTCCAAGAGAAACAGATATCGATGTTTTAGAATAGATAATCCTCGTGAAATCATGGCGGCCCTCCAACAAGAAAACTCAAAGTTAATTTCCCGCACGTTTTATGATTACCCCACTACAGTTCACTCACGGTAAGTGAATGGCGACTCCGATATTCCAATGGTTAACCTACCCCTATATTATACATGTTTGATTTGTAGATGTGGTTTCTTCGGTAGAGTCTACCGCAAAAGTGTCGGTACCTTGCTTCACAGGGGCAAAAATGCTGTTTTGGGCGTTCAAAAGCCATCCGCCCGACAGTTTCGCGCTATACCTTATCCATAACAGTTGCCATCTGCCAGCAATGTCTGAGCAGCCTGAATGGCCCGATGAGCCTTTTCGAGCAGCAGTGGGTTTCTTTCATAATGCCACCGCCTCGGCGCGCACATTACGGAATAAAGCGATATCAACGGGTGTCCAATAATTCCCTGTCGTGATTTTCCGGCTGATCGAAACGCCATATTTCAACGATAGTGTACTGACCAAACGGCCAGTGCGTTCGATCTCAGCGCTATACCGCTCAAAATGCGACAGGATGATCAGAATATCAGGTCGGAATCAGAATCCAGTTCGCCGTACGCATACTAACCGAAAATGTAACTGCTCAGACGTAAGGATTGTTGAACTTTACCATTGCAAAATACAAGAAAGCCATTGAAAATAGGGCAATGCCAACGCTGCGTGTACCGACCGAGGAAGAGATCCGTGCGATTGCCCGGCAAGGGGAAGATGCAGTTGTGGCATTGGTCGGCGAATTGCTTCAGGTTGTTGCGCTGCTGGCAAAGAGAGTGCAGGAATTGGAAGATAAGCAGGCCAAAAACAGCAACAACTCCAGCAAACCGCCGTCCAGCGATGGGATGAGCAAACCAAAGCGCACGCGTAGCTTACGCAAATCTAGTGGCAAGAAGAGCGGGGCACAAGACGGGCATCCAGGACATCGGCTGGAGATGGCAGAGAAGCCAGACCGGGTGAAACGTTATCCTGTGGAGCGGTGTGCTCAATGTCAGGCTACATTGGAGCGAACCTCCATCCAGCGCATTGAGAAGCGGCAGGAATACGAATTGCCGCCCATTCGGTTGATGGTGATCGAACACCAGGCCGAAGTGAAGTGTTGTCCGGATTGTGGGTGTGAAAACCAAGCGGAGTTTCCGGCCGGGATTACCCAGCCGACACAATATGGGCCAGATTTCAAGGCCTTGATGGTTTATCTCAACCAGAAGCAGTTCATTCCGCTGGAGCGGGTAGTGGAGTTTTGCGAGGATGTGATCGGACACCCGGTTGGCGAAGGGACAATTGTAGACGCTGGCCATCAAGCGGCGCAGGTTGTTGAGCCAGTCAATCAGCGGATCAAGCAGTATTTGATTGAGACCGATGAAGCGGTACACTTTGACGAAAGCAGTCTGCGGATTAATCGAGACAATCACTGGGTGCATTCCGCAGGCACAGAACGTGCGACGAACTATCATCTAGATGAGAAACGTGGGACTGTCGGGATAAACCATGCCGGTATCCTGCCCCACCGGATCGGGAAAAGTGTTCACGATGATTGGTTGGCCTATTACAGCTACGAAGACGCCGATCATGCTTCATGCAATGCCCATCACCTGCGCGAGTTCGCCTTCTTGCAGGAACGTTACCCACAAGATTGGGAAGGTGATATGGTGGAGCTTCTGCTCTCCATCAAGAAAACGGTGGCTAAAGCCGTAGCACAAGGTCAGTCTGGTTTGTCTCAAGACCGGGTGATGGCATTCGAAACTTGTTACGATGAGTTAGTTGAACGGGGCTTGGCGCTCAATCCGGTTCCAGAAAGATCTCCAGGGCAGCGTGGCAAGATCAAACAACCGCCCCCGAAAAACTTGCTCGACCGTTTGCGAGATCACAAAGCGGCTGTATTGGCTTTCATGTATGATTTTAAGGTGCCATTTGACAACAACTTGGCCGAGAGAGATATTCGCATGGTCAAGCTGAAACAAAAAATCTCAGGCTGTTTCCGCTCTGAAGATGGCGGGAAGACATTCTGTGCCATCCGAGGCTATCTGTCCACGGCTCGCAAAAATGGCTTTCGGGCCTTTGAAGCCTTGAAATTGGTCATGCGCGGTTCGCCTTATATCCCAGACTTCCTACCCGCTCCAGTGTAGGTGTCTGAGCAGTTACCCGAAAAGATATACACCGCGCAATTTGCTGCCATAGAGTTTATTCAGGCCAGTTTTTAGTTCTTGAAGTAGAGGTAGCAATTTCTCTTCAGACATATCGCTTTCTCCAAATTCATTATCACAAAGAAAACGAGCGATCATTTTTGTCCTTATTTGTAACCCACATTTTACCTCGGTGCGAATGCCTTATTCGACGCAGGGATTTGGAAACAAGTCACCTTGGGATAGCGTCCCACATGGCCCTAAAAATGGCTCTGCAAGTAGCGTTATATAGAAAAACAACCTTCCCAACGCCATTTTCGCCCCACTTTGCGGTAATACCGAAATTCCGCAAACTCGTCCAACTCATTTTGCTCATTTGGCCCACGCCTGAATGGGTTGCTTCCTTCATTATCGGACTTGTTGCCAAATCCCACGCATCTCCTCATATTGCCAACCCTCCCCTTTTGGGCTACAATCACCTTGCCATGACCATTGAGGATCTGGTCATTCACTCCCAGCACATCCCGCCGCGCAGCCGAAAGGGGGTCTTGCGCCGGCCCAGGGTCGAAGCGCGGCTGCGAGCAGCCCTCGATTACCCGTTAACCATCGTCCAGGCTGGAACGGGCTTCGGCAAGAGCACTGCCCTGGCTATTCTGGCCGATACCATCGAAAACCTGTACTGGTATACGGTGGCGGAGCCGGATCGTGACCCGCTGCTTTTCCTCGTTCACCTCTTCTCCGCGTTCGACCAGTCTCCGCAGTCATCGGGGCGCTCAGCCTTGCAGGAATTGGAGCGCAACGGTCACCGCGTCACGCCCACCGCCCTGACCCCCCTGCTCAACACACTGACCAAAGACCTCACCAGCGACACCCTGTTGGTTTTGGACGATTATCATCTCGTTCAGGATGTGCCCGAGATCGCCAGCCTGCTCCGGCAAATGGTCAACTACCTCCCACCCTATTTGCATGTTGTCATCTCGTCTCGCCAGATGCCCGCCTTCGACGACCTGCCCCGCTGGCGGGCCAAAGGCCAGGTGCTGACCATCAGCCGGGCTGACCTGGCGTTTACGGTGGACGAAATCGAAACCCTGTTTGACCTGCAATATGGCTACACCCTCTCCCGCGCCCAGGCTCAGGCGCTGGCCGAAGAAACCGGCGGTTGGGCGATTGCCCTGCAAATGATTTGGCAAAGCCTGCAAAGCGGTGCAGTTCCCAGCCTGGAAGATGTTTTCGACCGCCTCCCGGCCACACTCGAAGCCCTGTTCGACTATTTAGCACCTGAAGTCCTTGCTCGCCAGCCGGATAACATTCAGCGTTTCCTGCTCACCTCCTCGGTCTTACGGCAGATGAGCGGCGCGGCTTGCGATTTACTTCTCGATGGACTGGATAGCGAGGTTACGCTGCGTCGTCTGTATGAGCACGGCTTTTTCGTAGACGCGGTAGGAGATGGGGTTTACCGCTACCAAAAGCTGTTCCACGATTTTTTGCAGGCCCAACTTGCGAAGGATCCCGCTCACAGCCGGTTGCTCCACCGGAAAGCGGGGAACTACTACCGGGAGATTGACCAGCCCGAGGAAACGATCTACCACCTCCTGGCCGCCGAAGATTACGAACTGGCGGTGGACCAAATTGCTGCCATCGGTCCCGGCCTCGTCACAATGGGCCGCCTCGACAGCCTGACCGGCTGGGCCGACCGTTTGCCGGATACGATCCGCGCCGCCCGCCCCGAATTGAGCCTGCTGCTCGGCGACGTGTGCCGCCTGCGCGCCGATTTCGATGCCGCGCTTGATCATTATCTGGCAGCCGGGCGGCTCTATGGGGCCTGTAACGACCGCCTCGGGAAGAGCCGCGCCCTGCGCGGCCAGGCGCAAGTTTACCTGGACACGATTCGCCCGCTGAAAGCCGATGCCCTGCTCGAAGAGGCCTCCCGTCTGCTCGAGCCGCAGGAACACCGTGAAGAAGCCGCCGCTTTGTTCGATCAACTGGCTGAAAACAAGCTCAACCTGGGCTACCCCGACCAGGCGCAAGCTCTCCACGCGGAAGCGCGTCTCCTGCGCGCCGAGGCCGATCCTGGAGACGTTTACCTCGAAGCGCGGGCCATGTTGCGCACCGGGCGGCTGGCCGAGGCGCGTCGCTTGCTCGAAGCCCGCGCTGCCGAAGAGCGCGCCGCCCACGCTTCCCGGCCGCAGCGGTTTCACCGTGAGACCGTGCTGCTGCTTTCGTTGATCTGTGTCATGCTGGGTGATGCCGAAGCTGCTGAGAAACACGCCCACGCCGGGGTTGCCATCGGCCAGGAGCTGCAATCGAATTTCGTCGAAGCCGTCGGCGCGATGCGGCTGGGACATCCGCTCCAACTTACCCAGATCCATCCCTGGCGGGAGGATCAATACCAGCAGGCCATCGAATGCTATCGCACCGCCATGGAGCAAGTCAGGCCGTTCAAGGTGATGCGCGTTTCGGTGGAGCCGCTGTGGGGCTTGTGCCGCGCCTACGGCTACGCCGGCGACCTGCGCGCCGCCGAAGAGAGTGTCTTGCGCGCCCTGGAAATCGCTGAACAGTCTGGCGACGAGTGGATCGGCGACCTGGCGCGGGTTTCGATGGGGGCCAGTTTTGCCCTGGCAGGCCAGTCGGAGGCTGCCGTCGAATGGCTCGACCGGGCGATCAGCGGTTTCGAGCGGGTGGGCGATTCCTTCGGGCGGGCGGCAGCCCTGCTCTGGCTGGCGCTGAATGCCTGGGGGCAGGGCGATTCCGCGGCGGCGGTCGAGTACCTCGAAGCGCTGCTCCCCGTCGCCCGCGCCAAGGGGTACGATGTGCTGCTCACCCGCCGCACATTCCTGGGATTGAAAGACGATCAGGCTTTTCTGCCGCTGCTGTTGACGGCGCGCCGCCAGGCGATCGAGACGGCTTACGCTTCCCGGCTGCTTTCGGAGGCTGGCCTCGACGAGCAAGACGATCACCCGGGTTACACGGTGTGGGTGCGCACGCTCGGCTCGTTCAGCGTTTGGCGGGGGGATACATTGGTAACTGCCCACGAATGGCAGCGTGAGAAGGCCCGCAAGCTGTTTCAACTGCTGGCTACCCACCGGGAAAAGGTGCTCCAGCGCGAGCAGATTGTGGATTTGTTGTGGCCCGACCTGCCGCCCGAGGCGGGGATTCGGGATTTCAAGGTGGCGCTCAATGCCCTGAACCGGGCGCTGGAACCGGCCCGGCCGCGTGACGCCCAGCCGTTCTTCGTCATCCGCAAGGGCAATGCCTACGGGCTGAATCCGGCGGCCCGCCTGGAAATAGATGTGGATCACTTCGAGCGGCTGGCCGCATCCAACGATGTCGCCAGTCTGCGGCAAGCGCTGGCGCTTTACCAGGATGATTACCTGCCCGACTGCCGTTACGATGATTGGGCTGCCGCGCCGCGCGACCGCCTGGCGCAGGTTTACCTGGCGGCAGCCGGGCGCTTGGGCCAACTGCTCACCAGCGCTTCCAACTGGGACGAGGCGATTGCGCTGGGCCAGACGGCGCTGGCGCGTGATCCCTGTTGGGAGCCAGGCTGCCGCCTGCTCATGCAGGCTTACGCCGGGCAGGGAAATCTTTCGCAAGTGCAAAACGCCTATAATCGCTGCCGGGCCGTGCTGAAGGACGAATTGGGGGTGGAACCTTCGGCTGAAACGCAGGCGCTGCTGGCAAAACTCAAATCGCGGTAACCCGTTTGTAACCGTTCTGTAACGACCCCATGTTATAAATTAGCCGAATAGCCTGGTAGCTGTCAGGCTGATAATCCCTGACTGTTGCACAACCTGTTTACCTGTATACTTGTCTACATGACTACTCATTTCACCCCCACGGAGGATCCCCATGCGTCTTGAAAATAAAGTCACCCTCATCACAGGCGGCGCGGCTGGCATTGGTAAGGCCACCGCGCTTCGTTTTGCCCAGGAAGGCGCAAAAGTTGTCATTTGCGATGTCAACGAAGAGGCCGGCAAGGCTCTGCTTGTAGAGCTTGGCCCCCAGTCTCGTTTCGACAAGGTTAACGTGGCTGACCGGCAGGAAGTGCAGGCCTGGGTGGATAGTGTCGTCGCCCAATACGGCCGCGTGGACGTGCTCATCAACAACGCTGGCATCACCCGCGATGGGCTGTTTGTCAAGGTTAAGGATGGCGCGCTGGTCAAGCAGATGGAAGAGGCTGCCTGGGACGCGGTCATCAACGTCAACCTGAAGGGCGTGTTCAACTGCACGCAGGCTGTGACACCCTACATGATCAAACAGGGCGGCGGTGTCATTGTCAATGCCTCGTCGGTGGTTGGGCTGTACGGCAATTTTGGGCAGACCAATTATGTGGCGACCAAAGCCGGTGTGATCGGTATGACCAAGGTGTGGGCGCGCGAGCTGGGAAAATCAGGCATCCGTGTGAACGCAGTCGCCCCGGGGTTCATTCTCACCGAGATGGTGCAGAAAATGCCTGAGAACATCCTGGCCGATATGCGCTCGCACACTCCGCTGGGCCGCCTGGGCGAGCCGGTGGATATTGCCAATGCCTATCTCTGGCTGGCAAGCGACGAAGCCGCTTTCGTCCACGGTGCGACGATCAGCGTGGACGGCGGGATCGTGATTGGGACGTGAAAAGTAAAACGTAGACACGTAAAACGTAAGGCGCTCTTTACGGATTATATTTTACGTTTTGCGAATTACGCTTGAATCCCTCAACAAAGGAGTAGCCATGCGTTACGCCACCATTATCGGAACTGGACGTTACGTTCCTCCCATCGAGCGCCCCAACGCGGACATGCGCCCCAAGTTTGGGGAAGTGATTGACAAATTCGAAGCCTCCAGCGGCATCAACCGGCGTTTCTACGCTCCCGAAGAATGGGCGACTTCTGACCTGGCAGTCGAGGCCGCTAAGGATACCCTGACCAAGGCGGGTCTCAAGCCCGATGATCTCGACATGATCATCCTGGGTACCGACAGCCCCGATTACATCACCCCGGCTACCTCGGTGGTGGTGCAGCACAAGCTGGGCGCCAGCAAAGCCGGTACTTTCGATGTGGGCTGCGCCTGCGCCTCATTTCCCACCGGACTGAATATCGCCGCCGGGTTGATTGCCGTCAACCCGCATGTCAAATACGTGATGGTCATCGGCGCATACATGATGCACAAGCTGTCGGATTGGAATAATGATCTGATGTCATTCTTCTACGGCGATGGCGCCGGCGCGGCGATCCTGACCGCCGACAGCAAGCCGGGCTTTGTCAGCTCCACCTTCTTCGCGGATGGTTCTTACCACAAACACTGGGGTATCTATTCCGGCGGCACCTTCGAACCGGCCACGGTTGAAAGCGCCCAGGCTGGCCGCACCCAGGTGCGTTTCATCACGCCGTTCCCCGCCACTGTGAACAACGAGGGCTGGGTAGAGCGGATGCGCGAGTTGGCCAAGAATGGCAATTTTGACCTCAACGATATTGATATGGCGATCTTTACCCAGGTGCGCCTGAATAGCATCAAGCATGTTATGGAAACCCTGGGCCTGCCGATCGAAAAAGCTCACTGGATCATGGACAAATGGGGCTACACCGGCTCGGCCTGCCTGCCGATGTGCTTCGACGATGCCTGCGAGCAAGGCCGTGTCAAATCGGGCGATTTGGTGGCCTTCGTCGGTTCGGGCGTGGGTTACAACCAGGCCGGTTCAGCGTTCGTAATGCCCTGAGCAGTGGATAGTTTTGAAAGTCCATCAAACTCCAGGCTATCAAACCCTAAAGGATGACATAGATGGATCCAAAAGATCTCTACCGCCAAAAATTGCTTTCCATCCCCGAAGCGGTCGCCCTCGTCCAATCGCATCAGACTATCGGTACCGCCATGGCTGCCTCGGAGCCGGTGGGATTGCTGACTGAGTTGGCTAATCACAAAGACCGGCTGGAAGATGTGACTGTGTGGGTTTGCCTGCCGCTGCGATTGTATGATTTCATCCTCAAGCCGGAGATGGCGGGGCATTTCTTCGTGCAAAACTGGTTTTACGGCGCGCCTGACCGAAAGGTCCATCCCGAAGGGCGCATTTCGTATATTCCGAATAACCTGCACCAGGCTGCCACGGTCAAGCTGGCTGCCGCCCAGGGGAAGCTGAACGTTTTCTGGGGCACCGCCACCCCGCCCGATAAGCGCGGCTATATGTCTCTGTCGCTGGGTCTGGTGACCGAGAAACAGCTCATGGCGGCTGCGGATTTGATCATCCTGGAGATCAACGAGAATCTGCCCTGGACGCTTGGCGATACGCAAGTTCACATTTCCGAAGTAGATCACATCGTCGAGAACCACGCACCCCTGTTCCAGTTCGCGCCTGCGCCCTCCTCGGAAGCAGAGCAAGCTATCGGGGGTTACATCGCCTCCCTGATCGAAGACGGTTCCACCCTCCAGTTGGGCATCGGCGGCATCCCCAATGCGATCACCGCCTTCCTCAACGATCGCCGTGACCTGGGTATCCACACCGAGATGTTCACCGATGGGATGGTTGACCTCTACGAGGCGGGCATCGTCACCAATCGCCGCAAGACGCTGTGGAATGGCAAGATGGTCGGCGCGTTCGCCCTCGGGACTCAGAAACTCTACGATTTCGTCAACGACAACATCGGCGTTGAATTCCAGCAAGGCAAAGTGACTAACGACCCGTATGTGATCGGCCAGAACTATAAAATGGTCAGCGTCAATACGGCTTTGCAGGTGGATATCTTCGGGCAGGTTTGCTCGCAGAGCATCGGTTACCGCCACTTCAGCGGCACCGGCGGGCAGCTCGACACGCACCGCGGGGCGCAGCTTTCCCCCGGCGGGCGCGGCATCATCGCCCTGCGCTCTACTGCCAAAGATGGCGCTATCTCGACCATCGTTCCCATTCTCTCCGAGGGGGCCGAGGTCACTGTCCCCAGCCAGGAAATTGACACCATCGTCACCGAATATGGCGTGGCTGAGCTGCGCGGGCGCTGCGTGCGCGAGCGCATGGAAGCGCTGATCCGCATTGCCCATCCCAATTTCCGGGATTGGCTGCGCGACGAGGCGGCGCGGTTGGGGATCGTGCCGAGAGTGTCGAAGTAAAACGTAAACACGTAAAACGTAAGGCGCCTTTTACGAATTACGCTTTACGTTTTACGAATCACGTTTCAGCAGAGGAGAGTACCATGACCGACATCATTGGCAAATGGCAGCAGCCTGCCGGGCAGGCCTTCCCCGGCCTGTGGTTCGAGTTCCGAACGGATGGCACATTCCAGGCCTCGCTCGAAGAGATGGGAATCACCTCCGGCGGAACCTACACCGCTGCCGATGGAATGATCGAAATCCATCAGACGCAGCACACGCTGGGGCTTTTCGGCGATTTCCAGGGATTGTACGTCATCGAAGGCGACATGCTGACTATGACGCTGGGCGACGCCGGTTCGCTGCGCCCGGCCAGCCTGGAAGGTAAGAACAAACGCCTGTACAAGAAAATCGGCTGAGCCTGTCATTGGGAGGCCCCATGTTAGATCGAATTCTAGGCCGCTCGAAACGATTGGGTGAGAAACCAGTTTCCGCTGAAAAGAAGCCGGAGATCAAAATCGGCGTTGTGGCGTGTAAAACCGGGTTGATCGCCAACTACGGCATCACTGCGCTTCAAGGGTTGGAGCTTGGCATCGAGTATGCCACCCAGGGAAGCTGGGAAGTCGCCGGGCGGCCCATCCGCCTGCTGGTCGAAGACGATGACGGCGACCCGAACCTGGGCGAGCTGAAAGCCCAATCGCTGGTGCAGCACGAGAAGGTGGATATCCTTCAGGGCTGCACCTCCAGCGGTGTCTCGATCAAGCTGGCGCGCGTCGCTCAGGAACAAAAACGCTTGCTGATGGTGGCTGTCGCCGCCACCGGTGTGCTGACCGGCGAATGGTTCAACCGGTACATCTTCCGCACCGCCGCCAACACCTTTCAGGATGCTGCCGCGGGCGGTAAATATGCCGCCGAACACCTGGGCCGTAACTTCTGCTTCTTCTCGCCCGATTACATTTGGGGCCAGCAGAGCCGCTCGGCCTGGTGGAAAGTCATCGAACAGCATGGCGGGCAGATCGTGGGCGATATCCTGGCCGCGCCCGACGAGCAGAACTTTCGCCCCTATTTGCGCGACATCCTCGCCAAGAAGCCGGATGTGCTGGTGCCCTCGTGGGTCGGCAATGCGGTAACCAACCTGTTTATCCAGATGGCAGAGGAAGGATTTTCGGGCAGGATCAAGATTGCTGGTAATCTGGTGGATCGTGAGAATATCATCGCGGCCGGGAAAGCTATGGTTGGATTGGTTTGCGCAGTCAAGTATCACTACGAATTCCCGAAGAACGCGGTCAACGCTTGGCTGACTGACCATCACCGGCAGAAATTTGGCCTTCCGCCCGATCTCCTCACCGAGAGTGGATTCACCTCCGGGGTGGCGCTCGTCCGGGCGCTCACTCAAACCGCCGGGGATCCTGACCCCGAAGGGCTGATCCCCGCCCTGGAAGGGATGAGCTTCGACGGCCCCAAGGGTGTCTATACCTTCCGCCCCGAAGATCATCAGGCTCTGCAGCCGATGTACGTTGCCGAGCTGGTGATGCATCCGGTTCAGCCCTATTGCATTCCTCAGTTTATTCGTGAAGTCCCTGCAGAAGAAGCGGCTCCACCGTTTGTCAGACCGAGATAGTCAGTAATCAGTGAACGGTTATCAGTTATCAGTGAGGAGAAACAGGAATGGACATGCCATCATCTTTACCCGGAATTACCGTAAAAATGGTCGAGACGGCGCGGCTGAAGCAAAATGTGTACTTCTCTGGCCCGGAAGACGGCGCGCCAGTGATCTTCCTGCATGGCAATTTCTCGTCAGCGCTGTATTTCGAGGAAACCATGCTGGCGCTGCCCAAGGGGTATTGCGGCATCGCCCCCGATCTGCGCGGCTACGGCTGGACGGAAGACAAGCCGATTGACTCGACACGCGGGATGCGCGATTGGAGCGACGATGTCGCCGCGCTGCTTGCCGCCCTAAAAATCGAAAAGGCCCATTTCGTCGGCTGGTCTATGGGCGCGGGCGTGCTGTACCGGTTTGTCGCCGACAATCCCGGCAAAGCGCTCACCGTCACGCTGATTTGCCCCGTGTCGCCCTACGGCTTCGGCGGCTCGAAAGGCGCTGACGGGCGGCCCTGCTACGCCGATTTCGCCGGTTCCGGCGGGGGCGTGGTCAACCCGGTGTTCGTTCAGCGTATCCAGATGGGCGACCGCGGCGTGGAAGACCCCAACTCGCCGCGTAACGTCATCAACGCCTTTTACTACAAGCCGCCCTACCGCGCCGCCCGCGAGGAAGATTTCCTGACCTCGGCGCTGATGGAAAAGACCGGCGCAGACCGCTACCCCGGCGATTTTGTCCCCTCGGCCAACTGGCCCAACGTCGCTCCCGGCGTGAAAGGTCCGGTCAACTGTTGGTCGCCCAAGTACCTGGCTAACGATGCGGCCGAGCTGCTGGCGGTCACGCCCAAGCCGCCCATCCTGTGGGTGCGCGGCGACAGCGACATGATCGTTTCGGACAACTCGATGTTCGACTTCGGCGCGCTCGGCAAACTGGGATTTATCCCCGGCTGGCCCGGCGACGAGATCTACCCGCCCCAGCCGATGGTGGCGCAGACCCGCGCCGTGTTCGAGCAGTACGCGGCCAAGGGTGGCAGCGACGGTAAAGAACACCTTTACAGCGAGCACATCATCGCCGACGCCGCGCACGGCCCGCATATCGAGAAGGCGGCGGAGTTTGGGGAACTATTCCATTCGTTTTTGACAAAGGTAAGCAAGTAAAAAGGTACACAAGTACACAAGTACACAAGCATATACCCGTTTACCTGTGTACCTGATACCTGTCTACTCGTTTACCCATACCCATCGGAGAAAAACCAACCATGACCCTAACAAACACCATTCGCAAATTCGGGCGCGGCGTGGCTGTCGTCGGAGCAGGCATGAGCAAATTCGGCGCCTTCCCCGGCAAGAACAGCCGCGACCTCTTTGTCGAGGCCTACCAGGAAATGCTGGCCTCAGTGGACAAAGGGTTCGATCCGCGCGACATCGAAGCCCTTTTCATCGGGAATTACAGCAGCGATTTGTTCGAGAACCAGGGCCACACCGCCCCCATTATGGCCGATTGGGTCGGCCTGGCCCCGCGGCCTGCAGTGCGTATCGAGGACGCCTGCGCCTCGGGCGGCGCGGCGCTGCGCCAGGGGTTGATGGCTGTCGCCTCGGGGCTGTACGACATCGTGCTGGTGGGCGGCATCGAAAAAATGACCGATCTGCCCACCGAGCGTGTCACCGACACGTTGGCGACCGCCGCCGACATGGTTTACGAGATCCCGGCGGGTTTCACCTTCCCCGGTTTCTACGCCGCCATGGCGACGGCCTACATGGCCCAATACGGCGCGCCCACCGACGTTTTTCTGCAAGTCGGGTACAAGAATCACGAGAGCGGCGCGCTCAATGACAAAGCCCAGTTCGGGCAGCGCATCGCCGACATCATGGAAGCCCGCAAGAAGAGCGCTGCCAAGAAAGGCCAGCCTATTCCCACCTGGGCCAACGAGATGGAGTTCCTGCACGACAATCGCGCCAACCCGATGATCGCCTGGCCAATGCGGCTGTACGACTGCTCGCCCATCTCCGACGGCGCGGCGGCAGTGCTGCTGGTCAGCGAAGAGATCGCCAATCGCTTCACCGATGCCTCGCTGCACGTTATCGGCGCGGGGCAGGCCTCCGACGGCGCGCTGCACGACCGCGCCACGCTCACCGCCATCCCTTCGGCAAAGAAGGCCGCCCAGGATGCGTACGCGATGGCCGGGGTCAAGCCCGCCGACATCGGCGTGGTGGAAGTCCACGACTGCTTCACGATTGCCGAGATCGTCGCCAGCGAGGACTTGGGATTCTTTGCTCCCGGCGAGGGTTGGAAAGCTGCCGAGGATGGCGTCACCGCCCGCGGCGGCGCGCGGCCCATCAATACGTCCGGCGGCCTGAAGTCGAAGGGGCATCCCGTGGGAGCCTCCGGGGTCGGGCAGGTCATCGAAATCTGGAAACAACTACGCGGCCAGGCGGGGGCGCGCCAACTCGACGGGAATCCCAGCCTGGGGTTGACCCACAACGTCGGCGGCACCGGCCAAACCTGCGTCGTTCACATCTTCGAGCGGAGATAGATCATGGTTGACAATATTTTTACCGGAACAGCATTCTACAAAGCGGTCGGCGAGCACAAATTGATGGGCACGCGCTGCAAGGCGTGCGGCGAAATCCATCTGCCGCCGCGCCCCATCTGCCCGAAGTGCCTCAGCGGCGACGTGGCGTGGGTTGAATTTGGCGGCAAGGGCAAACTGACCGCTTTCACTGTGATCTATATCGCCCCCACGGCGATGATCGCCGCCGGGTACGGGCGCAATAATCCCTACATCGCCGGCATCGTCCAGCTCGAAGAAGGCCCCTCGGTCAGCGCCCAAATCCTGGGGCTGGATGCGACGAAGCCGGAAAGTATCGCTATCGGCGCGCCGCTCACCGCCTCCTTCGTCGAGCGCGGCGAGGGCGAGGCGAAGAAGACGTTTTTAGCGTTCAACGCGTGACCCATGCCTTCGATAAAAGTCAATGGCGTAAATCTGTACTACGAGCTTCACGGCCCTGAAGACGCCGAAGTGCTGGCGCTCTCCAACGGCGTGCTGATGAGCACGGCCAGTTGGGGGCTGCAAACCCCGGTGTTGTCGCGGCGCTACCGGCTGCTGCTGCACGACTGCCGCGGCATGTGGCGCTCCGAGCACCCGGCAGGCCCGTACACGATGGATCTGCACGCCGACGACCTGGCGGCGCTGCTCGACGCCCTGGGGATCGAGAAAGCCCACATCGGCGGCATTTCCTACGGGGCTGAGTTGAGCATGGCGTTTGCCCTCAAGTACCCGGCGCGCACCCGCTCGCTGATCCTCTCCTCGGCGGTCAGCCACTCTGACCCGGTTTTGGAAGGCCTCGTTGGAAGCTGGAGCGCTGCTGCTCGTCTGAAAGATCCCCAGCTACTCTACCAGGTCAGCTACCCGCTCAATTTCTCCGATGCTTATATCGCCGCCAACCGCGCCGCCATCGCAACCGCGGCCGAGCGTTATAAGATGCTGGATATGGACGCCGTGCTGGAACTGTTCTTGTGCTTCGCCCGGCTGAACATCACATCCGAGTTGCACCGCATCGCTGCCCCGGCGCTGGTGATGGTTGGCGAGCAAGATATTCTCAAGCCGCGCAGGTACAGCGAGATCATCGCGCGGGAAATTCCCGGCGCGAAATTGGTTGTTGTCCCTGACGCCGGGCACGCCCTGTGTTTGGAACAGCCGGGCGTGTTCAACGCGCTGGTGTTGGGATTTTTGGATCAAATCGTAGATAGGAAGTAAAACGTAAAACGTAAAACGTAAAACGTAAAACGTAAAACGTAAAACGTAAAACGTAAGGCGTTCTTTACGGATTACGTTTTACGCATTACGAGATTGCCATGACAAATTTGCAATCACAACCCCCTCAACCAACCTTTACCCTCGGCCAGCGCGCCAGTTTCAGCAAGACGCTCACTGAATCGGATGTGAGCGCTTTTGCCGGGCTGGTGGGCGATTTCAATCCATTGCATGTGGATGCTGAATTTGCCCGTAGAAGCCGCCTGGGCCGCCGCACGGCTCACGGCATGTTGGCGGGCGGGTTGATTGCGGCGGTGTTGAGCACCCGTCTGCCCGGAGCGGATGCGGTGTGCTTGCGACAGCAAATGGAGTTCCTCGCCCCGATTTTCATCGGGGATACTATCACAGCCGAGGTGGAAGTCACCTCATGGCAGCCCGACAAGCGCCTGGTGACCCTGAAAACCGATTGCTACAATCAGGAAACGCGACAAGTGATCACCGGGCAGGCGGTCTTGCTCATCCCATCGCAAGAGGAAAGGCTAGAATAACCCAAAGGAGGTGCTCGAAAATTCGTATTTGTGAAATTGTAACAAATGAACCAATGAGAAGATGCCGGTCAACGGCAGTCAAATTTTACTCAACGGTGCTTTTCACCGTCTCAACGGTGTTCTTCACCGTCAGTGACCGAAGGAGAAGAAAATGAAAAAGCTGTATACTGTGCTAAGTTTTGTGATTCTGGCCTCGCTGCTGCTGGGCGCTTGTACCACAAAAACCCCCGAGCCGACTGAAGTCACCACGCC
>DYIZ01000030.1 GCA_020723385.1 Candidatus Aquidulcis sp. | reverse complement strand
CGCTGGAAAGCTCTCCCTGCCACCCAGTTCTCATAGTGACTTTTGCGGTATTGCCAAAAAAGGAAAAAACATGGATACCCTAGAGCAAAACCCTGTAGAAAACCCACCCAAAGCTCGCCCGTCGAAGAAAAAAAGTTCCCCGGTGATGCTATCGCTTCCAGAAAAACTGTTCATTCTGGCAATTGACGATGACCAAGGCGCTATAGCCGCATCCGTAAAAAACAAGCTGCGCTATGGCCTGGCCGGAGCTATCTTGTCTGAGTTAGCCATCATGGGCAAAATCGTCGCAGAAGAAGAGCGTGTTCGTGTTGAAGATGCAACACCAACCGGCGACTCTCTTTGTGACCAGGCGCTTACACTCATTGCAGCGATGAAAAAGCCGCACAAAATGGGGCGTCTGGTCAACGACCTGGCAAACGAGCCCCTCTTCAAGCGAACCGCCGAACGGTTGGCAGAACACAACATCATCACTATCGAGAAGAAAAAATTCTCCTGGATTTCCCCATCGGTCGTCTATCCACAAATAGATGGCTCGACGAAATATTGGTTGAAATCCAAACTGCGCGCCATTACCCTGGCCGGCGAAAAACCAGAGGCGCAAGATATAGCCCTGCTCAGCCTGCTCCAGGCCTGCCGTTTGCTGCGCCTGGTATTCACCCGCGACGAGCGTAAATTTGCTGAGAAGAGGGTGGAAACCCTGGCCACCGGCGAGGTCTTCGGCGAGGCTGTCGCCGATTTCCTGGCGGAGATTGAAGCGGCGGCCTCAGCGGTCATAACGGACGCGAACTAGCACGAGAGTGAAGCGTAACCATGAAGATTATCCCGAAACAACAACATGATCCTGTCACCGCTATCAAAGTGCATGACGGTTCCTTTCGCTGGGCGTTGCAGGCGTCCGAAGAAGTGACCGGTAAGCAAGGCCTCATCGTTACTTTAAATCAGGCTGGCTTGAGCCATTTTACAGAGAATTTTCCGGAGAATTTTGCTGGCGTTTCCGGAAAATATACACTGGGCGAGTATGCCCGCCTCAACGTGGGGTTGCTCAACTTTTTTGGGCGCGGGGGGCGTAGTATGATCATACGCATTGGGCGTGTGTCGCAGCAATTGGGCAGCGAACAATTGAACGCTGCCCTGGGCAGCGCGGTGACAACCGCTTTGCGTCTCCTGCCGGAAGGGATGCGCGTCAAGCGCGGGCTGGAATTGGTTAAATTCGGAATGGAGAGGTTTTTTGTGTACAAGGGTGTTCAGCCTTTGGTTATGCACATCGAGGAGCGCGGCGAAAAGTTGGCTTTCAAGCTGGAGACGTGTGGCTGCTGCTGCGGCTTCGAAGCCGACAGCCCGATCTGTTACATGTGGACGGGTTATTTTCAAGAAGGGTTGCACGGCTTGTTTGGCAAAGATCGCGAAGTGGATGTAAAAGAAGTCGAATGCCGCGCCATGGGCGCTCCAGCCTGCGTGTGGGAGATGAGTAAATTGCCGGTCAGGGAGTAAACCAGGTCTTTCCGTCCTTCTGGTTGGCGAGATGGATTTACGAAATCGGGTAAGGACGGAAAGTTCGTTGTCGCTATTCAGGAAAGTGAATTTTATGAAAACGAGGCGAAACTGGCTGATCCTGTTGGTCTGCTGCGTGGCGGTTGGGGCGGTGGGGTTTTCACGACCTTTGCTGGACTGTCCAGAAAGTGATGCTTTGCTCGACTAAACGCTAGAAAGCGACCTGGATGCCGCGCAAGCCAGCCTATTCAAAGGTTTACCTGTTGGGGCTTTTATATGGCACGCGGCTGGCGCAAGTGACCATGCTGCACCATCAGGATGAAGGCTGGATTGCGGACGCAATATAGAGGCACGATGCAAACCCATAAGCAAAAAACCTGGGTCGAACGCCTGCCCTACCCAACCGGTTTCATGAAATGGTTGTTCAAAACGCCTACCCTGCTCTACCGGATAGGGATGGGCTTTCTCATCGGACGCTTATTCATGGTGCTGACCACCACCGGGCGTAAGAGCGGCCAGCCGCGCCGCACAGCCATCGAATTCCATGAGTACAAGGGGCGCAATTACGTTTTCGGCGCATGGGGCAAGCAAGCTGACTGGCTGAAAAACATCCAGGCCAATCCGTTGGTCACCATCCAGACCTGGCGCGGCGCGCAAAGCGTCACCGCTCGTCGGCTGACTACAGATGCTGAACTGGCCGAAGCCTTCGAATATGCCATGTCGAATCCATCCATGCGCATGGTCTTGAAATCGGTAGGCTTTGAGTTGACGCTGGAGCAGTTCCTCGTCCAAAAGGAACGTTTAATCTTTGTTACCTTCGACCCTGCAGACCAGACCACCCCGGAACCTCTCAAGGTTGATTTATGGTGGGTCTGGCTGGTAGTGATTGCGGTGATTTTGTCCGTTTTACTCACAACTTAATGGCACCCTTGACGTAAATCAGTCAGGCCTCGTAACAGGCAAATCTGCTCCCGACCAGGAAATAAAAAGAAAGGAATTCCTGATGACATCCAAAGCTGTGGTTGATAAATTCGTCAGCCAAAAGAAACTCGACATTGTCTGAGTCTCGCGCAGCGGGCAAAAGTGATGTAGTATGCCGGACAGGCTGGCTTTCACAAATTCCACCGCTGGCTATGGAAAATTGTCGGAAAAGCCCCAAAATAAGCCGCGCCTCCCCATGAGCAAGGAGCGGTTTTTCTTCTTCATTTTCGGCGCTGCCAATCTTGGCTTGCTTTTGTATGGATTGCTTGGGTTGACCCTGCCTGGCATCCTGCTCGATACGTTTTCACAGCGTGTTTATCGCTTTCCGGCAGAGGCCGATGCCGCCGCAGGCTACCTGCTGGCGCTATATCGCTTGCTGGGATTCTTCAACCTGCTGATTGGGGGCGCCAACCTGTTCCTGCTCTGGCGGTTTCGTTCTGATGGGCAGGTCTGGGTTGCCCGCCTTGTGGTAAGCCTGTCGCTGCTGGCTTACATCGGCCCCATCGTGTTTGATAACACGGTCGGGAGCATCGGCGTTTTCGAGATAATCGAAAATATTCTGTTCGCTGCGATGCTCATCGCAGTCGGGATGTGTTTCAAAAATAGGAGAATACCTTGACTACTTCCACCCCTGTTGCCCCCGTCCAGCAGTCCGAACGCGTCCAGATCGTGGACATTCTGCGCGGCTTTGCCCTGTTCGGCATCCTGTTCGTCAATATGACGATTTTCAGCCGACCGTTCCAGTCCATGCTCCTGCCTGCGGACCCGACCGCACCCTGGTACGACCGCGCTGGTGAGTGGCTGATCCACTTTCTGGGCGAGAGCAAATTCTATTCGCTGTTCTCGCTCCTGTTCGGATTGGGATTGACCCTGCTAATGGATCGGATCGAGGCGCGCGGCGGCAAGTTCGTCCCACTTTACATGCGGCGGTTGCTCATCCTGCTCGGCATCGGCCTGGTCCATGCCTTCCTGATCTGGGTCGGCGATATCCTGATTCTGTATGCGGTCATCGGATTCCTGCTGATCCTGTTTCGCAAGGCAAAACCGCGTATGTTGCTAACCTGGGCGATCGTTTTGATGTTGCTGCCGTTTCTATTCAACGCAGGCGCGACGGCGCTGGTCGAACTGGGACGCTCCGTCCCCGAAGGTGCGGCGCAGATCGATCAGGTCTTCACGGAGGTCGAATCTGGGTACCGCGTGGATGTCGAACGCGCTTATCACGTTTATCCGACCGGCACATTCGCCGAGATCACCCGCCGGCGCGCCTACGACTACACCAGCATGGGCATCGCCGCCTTCCTCGTGATGGGTTTCAATGTGCTGGCGATGTTCCTGCTTGGTGTCTGGTTTGGCAAGAAGCAGCTCTTCCAGAACCTGGATGCCAACCGTCCGTTTTTCCGCAGGTTGCTAACCTGGGGATTGATCATTGGGCTGGCTGGGAACGCTTTGTATGCCACCCTCATCATGCCGCTTTCACGCGTCCAGCCCTCCTGGACTTCCCTGTTGGCTACGGCTGGTTTGGCCGTTGGCGCGCCGCTACTTATGCTGGCTTACGTTTCGGCCTTTTGCCTGCTGGCGCTTTCACCTGCTTGGGGAAAACGTCTCCAGGTGCTGGCTCCCGTCGGGCAGATGGCGCTCACCAATTACCTGACCCAGTCTCTTGTCTGCACGCTGATTTTCTACGGCTATGGGCTTGGCCTGTTCGGTCAGATGGGCATGGCGGCGGGCATCGGCCTGACCATCGTCATCTACCTGCTCCAGATTCCCATCAGCCATTGGTGGATGAAACGCTTCAAGTACGGCCCCGCCGAATGGCTGTGGCGCTCGCTGACCTATCTCAAACCGCAGCCAATGAAACGCCAGGGATAAAACCTTGTTTGCGGCGCGTGTCAACAACACTTTCTTGTCGGCTTTTTTCCTGCCTCTTCTGCTCCTGACAGTCATGAGCGTGGTTTTCGTCACCTGCTCTCACTGGCTGGGCACAGAAGCGGGCTATCTGCTTGGTTTTGGCTTCTACTGGCTGTTCTGGTGTCTGCTCGTTCCGCGCTGGCTGTTAGGGAAAACCAAATTTACCCCTATCTTGCATGACCGCGCTCCCCTGTTCAGCCGGGCGAACTGGTTGGCCGCATTCCTGTGGCTGGCTGTCACGCTGATTGCCGTTCTGATGTACGTCGGGGAATTCGTCCGCGCCCCACTGGCGCTGATTTTGCTCGCCGTGCCGCTGGCAACCCTCAACGGATTCTGCGAGGAGATTCTCTGGCGCGGACTCTACGTTCGCCTTTTCCCGCGCAATCCCTGGCTGGCAATTCTGTACCCCTCGCTCGGCTTCGCCCTCTGTCATCTTGCCCCGCAGGTGGTTTTTCCTGCCGAAAACATCTTCGGCTTCGTTGTTTCGACCTTCTTCCTAGCCCTGCCTTACGGCTATATCGCCTACCGCACCGGCTCGGCCAAATGGACGGCGATTTCGCACAGCTTGAGCGGTATCCTGGCCCTGAGCGGGTACCTTGCCCCAAGCGCGCTGGCGATGTTAAAATAATTCTATGGCAATGAAAGGCAAAATCATGACTGACAAAACCAAAAAACTACAATCCCTGCTCGATTCCCAGGTCGGCAAGGGCGGCCTGCATAACCTCGTCGTGGCGGTGCAGTCCTACGACCAAAGCCTGGATTTCGTCGGCGCGGCGGGCGTGGCCGACCCCGGCACTGGCGCGGCAATGACGCCCGATACGCCATTCTTCATCGCCAGTGTCACCAAGATGTACACGGCCGCCATCATCATGCAATTGCACGAGCAAAATCGACTCGACCTCGAAGCGCCGCTCTCGCAGTATTTGCCAGACTCGCTGCTCGACGGAATTCACATCTACAAAGGCGCCGATTACAGCCGCCAACTCAAGGTCTACCAACTGGTCAACCAGACTTCCGGCCTGGCCGATTTCGAGGCCGATAAACCGCGCGGCGGGAAAAGCGTTCTCGATGAATTGATGGCCGGTCACGACCGCGCCATTGATACCGCCGAAGCGCTCAGGATTACCCGCACGCTGTCACCGCACTTTGCGCCGGGAACGCCGGGCCGGGCTTACTATTCCAATCTCAACTACCGCCTGCTCGGTGAAATTATCGAGGCCATCACCGAAAAGGCCATGGCTGCCAATTTCGAGGAGCACATCTGCGCGCGGCTGGGTTTGCAGCGCACTTATCTCTACGACTGGACAAAGCCCCGCCCCGGCGAGTCGCCCGCCACGCTCTATTTGAACAACGCCCCGGCCAATGTTCCCCAATACCTGTCTTCGAATATCTCGGATGGCGGTCTGGTTTCTACCGCCTCCGAATGTATGCGTTTCCTGCGCGCTTTCTTCGAGGGCCGTCTGTTCGAGAAAGCCCTGCTGGAACGGATGATGACCTGGAACAAGATCTTTTTCCCGCTGCGTTACGGGTATGGGCTGATGTACTTCCAGTTGCCGCGCTACTTTTGGATTACCCCGCTCCCGGAATTCATCGGGCATTCCGGATCGACCGGGTCGTTCGCCTTCGCCTGCCCATCTCGCTCGCTCTACCTCACCGGGACCCTCAATGTGATTACCCCAGCCCGGCCGTTTTTCTTCATGATGAACCTGGTTCGCGCGATAAGTTGATCCGATGAAAATCATCATCCCCACCATTGGCACGCGCGGCGACGTGCAGCCCTATATCGCCCTGGCGCTCGGATTGCAAAAAGCCGGGCATAGCGTCACCCTCGCCACGCACCCTTGTATGCGCGGGTTGGTCGAATCTTACGGCATCGAGTTTGCCCCGATGGGGCCGAATATTGACATCGGCCATGAGGCTGCCCTGATTCGCGCCAACGCCCCGCACTGGCTGGTCGGCTTCATGCGCGTGATGAAGTTTTCCTTCGCCATGCTCGAACAATCTCACGCCAGCCTGCTGGAGACCTGCCGCGGCGCGGATTTGGTCATCGTCTCGCACTCTGCCGCCGGGCGCATGGAAGCCGACAAACTTGGCCTGTCCTCCGTCAGCGTCACCTTGATGGCGGAAGCCATCCCGGTCAAAGGCCCAAAGGACTCTTTCCTCAAGCGTACCCTGATGGGATTGGCCGGGGCGGGGATGGGTTTGCTGATGACCCGCCCAATTGACCAGATTCGCAAACGGGTTGGCCTGCCACCGATGGGGCCGACTGGAATCACCTCCGAGATCCTGAACCTGATTCCGTTGAGCAAGCAGATTTCCCCGCCCAACCCGCTCTGGGAGCCGCGCCACCGCATGACCGGTTACTGGTTCGCTCCCGCTCCCGAAACCTGGACTCCGCCTGACGATTTGGCCGTCTTCCTCGAGGCGGGAGAGCCTCCAGTGGTGGTCAGCCTGGGAGCGATGGCGCTCAGCGGTGAGGACTCGCTCGAAGCGGCGCAAATCACCCTCGCAGCGGTAAAGCAGGCCGGGGTGCGCGCCATCCTCCAGGGTTGGGACGAAGCGCTGAAGCAGGTATCCATCCCCCCGACCGTTTTTCACGCCGGTTCCGTCCCGCACGATTGGCTCCTGCCGCGCGCCAGCGGGCTGGTCCATCACGGCGGCTTCGGCACGACTTCCTCCGGCTTCCGCGCCGGAATTCCGATGCTGGTCATCCCGCACATCATTGACCAGTTCATCTGGGGCGCTAAGGTGGCGCAGTTAGGCGTCGGCCCGCAGCCGATTTCGCGCCCCAAACTCAAAGTCGAGAGCATGGCTGCCGCCCTGCGCCAGATGCAGTCGCCGGAGATGCGCCAGAAAGCCGCGGCCCTGGGCGCAGCCATCCGCGCCGAGCCGGACGGGGTAGCGGTGGCAGTGCGGCTGATTGAAGGAATGGTGTAACGATGTCATTCAAAAAATCGCTATATGCGGGAGGCCGCCCTGGCCCGCTCGCTAAAGCGCTGAATAACTTTTGGGCTAAACTGCACGCCTGGGGAATTGCCCCCAACTATCTGGTCACGCTGGAAATCGTCGGCAGGAAATCGGGCAAGGTCATTGCCTTCCCGCTGGTGATGCTGGTGCGCGATGGCGAACGCTATTTCGTCTCGATGCTGAGCGAGCAGGCCAACTGGGTGCGCAACCTGAGGGCGGCAGGTGGCAAGGCTGCCCTACGGCATGGCCGTACCGAACAGGCACTGTTGGACGATGTGCCGGTTGACGAACGCGCGCCGCTGCTCAAGGCATACCTGCAAATCGCCCCCGGCGCACAGCCGCACATTTCGGTCGCTAAAGATGCCCCGCTGGTGGAATTCGAGCAGGCTGCCGCGGCGTATCCGGTGTTCAAAGCCAATCCCAGAAAGGAGTCAATGCCATAAAAATCCATCCACAGGCTACCAAAGGGCATTTGATGGTTGGCATCGCCCTCATCCTGCTCTCGCTGGGCAGTTTGATTGCCAGTCTTATCCTGAATACACAAATCCTGCCCTTCCTGGTTTTCTTTTTCGGGGTTTGGGGCGGCATCGAAACCGGGCGCTATCTGGAAGCCTGGATGAGTAAAAGACATGCATAAATCCGTCATCATCATCGGCGCGGGCATGGCCGGGCTAACGACCGCTGCATATCTTTCCCGCGCCGGGTTGAAAGTGGATGTGTACGAGCAACACACCCTGCCCGGCGGCTACATCTCCTCCTTTGTGCGTGAAGGGTTCACCTTCCCCGCTGGGCCGACCTCCATTACATCGAATGGCATCGTCTTCCCGATTCTCAAAGAACTGGGACTGGCTGAAAAGCGCGAATTCCTACACGTCGGGCACCAGATGAGTTGGGGCGGACACGATGTTCCGCTGCGCAACGCCCGCCAGGCGCGGGACGAGTTGTCGAAATGGTTTCCCGGCCAGCGTGAAGCCTTGCAGCGCTACTTCCGCTGGGTTGAAATCGGTGGGGGCGGTTTTCGCCAACTGGTCGAGAGCGGCATGATGTTCGGGCAGGGTATCCTGCCAAAGGTGCTGAACCTGCTGGTCAAACACCCGCTCATGCCTTGGGCTTCTTGGGTGGCGCGCGGACAGACCAACCGCAGCCTGCACCAGCGTTATTTCGGCGATCCCGACCTGCGCCAGATGTTTGACGAACTGGCCTACCCTATCATGGCCGCCCAAAACACCCTCGGCATGTGGATTTCCTATTTCGATGACACCTGGACCCCAGCGGGCGGGATGCAGGCCTTCGCCAACACCCTCGTCCGCTTCGTCCGCGAATACGGCGGCGAAGTCCACCTGGGGGCGCCGGTCGAGCGCATCCGGGTCGAGAAGGGACGGGCGATTGGAATCACGCTGCGGGACGGGACGAGGCTGGACACTGATTGGGTAATCTCCGCCGCCGATTTGCGTCACACCTGCCTCGAGCTGATCGGGTGCCAGCATCTTCCCCCGGGGTTAATCGCCAAACTCGAAGCGGCGCCCCCCTCCGAGCCAGTCTTTGCCGTCTTTCTCGGCCTGCGCGGCAGCCCCGAACTAGAGCGCGCCTTCCAGCGTTTCCACGAACCGCACGTCATCTTCACCTGCGCCGATGGGGCCACAATCCAAATCGCCTGGCTGAGCAAGGATGACCCTTCGGTCGCCCCGCCCGGCAAACAAGCCCTGTTCGTCGGGCGGCTGGATCGCTATCCCGATTGGGAGCCGCTCAAAGCCGATGAAGCTGCCTACTACGCCCGCAAAGCCACCGTTGCTGACGAACTGATCGCCCGCGCCGAAGAATTCCTGCCCGGCTTGCGCGCCCACATCGAAGTGCAGGATGCCGCCTCGCCGTTGACCTACGAGCGTTACACCTCCAATTGGCAGGGTGCCACCACCGGCTGGAACTGGAATCCCGCCCTTGCGCCGCGCTTCAACTTCGCAAAGGACCTGCCGCTCAAGAACTTCTACCCGGTGGGGCATTACACCTTCAACCCCGGCGGCGTGCCGACCGCCATGATCACCGCCTGGTACATCGCGCGCGAGATTTTGAAACAGCGAACTGCCTGACCTGTTTTCTTGCGTCAAGAGCCACGATTCGTGCAGGAAAAGTCATCGTGGTTTCTGGCGATTGGGTCTATGATTAGGCTGACGAATTCTTGCGCGCGATTTCTTCCGCCTGGGAAAGCCATCATAAACCGCGCAACCCGCAGTACCTGATGAGTTTCGTCAGCGGCTTTGCGGCGGATATTGAAACGGAGAAGCTCTGATGAAAATTCCAACGATTATGCTGGCGATTATGGCAAGCATCTTGTTGTTTGTGGTTTCTGTTGCGGCAATCGCCCTGGATGATGGCGGCTCTCCCTATGTTTTTACTTCTGTCCAGGGAGAAACGGTCGAAATCTATGGCGGGGCTGGCCCCTATCGCCATGACAGCGCGTACAAGGCCATCGCATTCCGCAGCTTCGACTGGGTCAGCCTGGTGGTTGCTTTTCCCTTGTTCTTGTTGGGGATATCCCTGTACCGGCGTGGGCGGTTGCTGGGGCAGTTCTTGCTGGCGGCGTTGTTCACCTACCTGGCCTATATCTACTTGATAGGTTTTATGGGCAACGCTTTCAATGGTCTGTTCCTGGGCTGGGTTGCCCTATTCTCGATTGGGGGCTTTGGCCTTTTCCTGATCGTCTCAGAAATCGACTTTCCATCACTCCCACAAAAATTGTCCGGGCATTTTCCGGGAAAGGCGGTTGCCGTTTACCTGTTCAACGTGGCCGCGATTCTGATGGCGCAATACCTGGCAGAGATTTTCACCGCCTGCCTAGCCGGCGCCCCACCCGCATCTTTGGATCACTACACAACCCTGGAATTGGCAGGCGTGGAGTTGGGCATCATGATCCCGTTGCACATCCTGGCCGGGGTGCTTTTATGGCGACAAAAGGCCTGGGGGTATGTGCTGGCGACTGTCCTTGCCTTTGCCGCTTTTGTTGTTTTCATCGCCCTGACCATCTCGCTGTTATTATTCTATTTTTTATATGGGCAGGGAACTTGGATGGACATCGGGATAACGACAGGCATCGCAATCGTTGCTTCTGCTTTTTCCTTCGTAATTTTCAGGCAACTCAAGGATTGAGCCAGGTGGAACAATGAAAAAACTCTTTGAAATCCTGCTGCCCGCCAAAATTGACAACACCATTCGCGGCTGGAAACTGCCCTTCTACATTTTTGCGCTGTACACGGTGATCAGCACAGTGCGCAGCTTCATTCACCTGCTCTCCCCGGATGGTGGCGCAGGCACGATCGCTGGGGTGGATCTTTCGGCGGCAGGCGCGGATGGCATCATCTTTGCCTTTGCATTATGGGGCAGCTCGCAGTTGCTGATGGCCATTTTCCAACTGCTGGTGGTGGTGCGCTACAGGTCACTGATTCCGTTCATGTGGTTGATGCTGATCCTAGAAGTGATGCTGCGTGAACTGGTCGGCGCGATGAAACCGGTAACCTTCGCCCACACCCCGCCCGGCGCGATTGGCAACCGACTCTTCCTGCCG
Source organism: Candidatus Aquidulcis sp. (assembly GCA_020723385.1). GTDB lineage: Bacteria > Chloroflexota > Anaerolineae > Anaerolineales > UBA4823 > DYIZ01. The sequence continues at coordinate 37,038 of DYIZ01000030.1, read as the reverse complement.
CTGGCGGCGTTGATGTTGATCCTATCGTTGTGGAGCGCCTACCGCCAAACAAGCGAGGCCCAATGAAAAAAACGCCCACAGTTGAGAATATTTTTGGAAAAGGGAAATAAGGTATCTGAATGCCTGACGCGACTATCGTACTTCTCATTGTCTTTGTTATGCTGTATCTTGCATTCTTGTTCTGGTATGGTGGCAGGAGCAAGCCGCTGTCCCAGGCGGAAGTGGAATCCCTGCTCGCTGAGATCAAGCTTCAAGGCGGGAAACAGTCGCAGAAAGGCGAGCCACCCCTTTTCCAGCAATTCCGCGACCTGGCAAAAAGCGACGATGGGCGAGAATTTTACATGGTCAACCTGATGAAGTTCCGCCAAAAAGCGCTTTACCCGGAAGGAAGTTCGTTCGGCGAGGATCCGATGGTCGCCAACAACCGTTACAGTCGGGCAATCGTCCCGCTGCTGCTCAAACACGGCGGGCACCCCGTTTTTCTCGGCCAGGTCCAGGGACGTTTCCTCCACCCCGGTTCAGCCGATGATTGGGATCAGGTTGGTATGGTGCGCTATCGCAGCCGCCGGGATATGCTCAAAATGGCCGTCGAGATTGCTGGCCTGGGCATTGACATTCACAAGTGGGCTGCACTGGAAAAAACGCAGGTTTTCCCGGTAAAGCCCTTGTTGCACCTGGCTTTTATCCGGGTGATCGTTGCGGCTCTTTTGCTTGCACTTGCCATGATCGCCCTGATTTGAATGGGGGTTACACCATGCAGATATTCCAACACCTTATCGTAAAGCAAAAGCGGGCCAGATGAAACCCACAACAATCAGTGAAACATCCTGGAAATTTCTCTACCAGACCGGCGCGATCGCCGCCCTGGTTGCCGCCATCGTCTTCCGCCGCAATATCGGCGCGGAAGTCTCGCTCTTTACCGGTTTGGAGGGGATCCCCACCTCGGCCACGGAGTGGTTCAGCCTGTTGCAAACCAACCCTTTCGTTGGTATGTCCTTCCTGACAGTCTTCGACCTCTTTAATTACTTCCTGGAAGGGTTGGTTTTCCTGGCGCTGGGTGCGGCGCTCTGGCAGGTGAGCAAAAGCCGCTCCGCGCTGGGCCTTGCCAGTGGACTGGTGGGGATCGCCGTCAGTTTCGCCACAAATATCTCGCTTTCAATGCTGTCCCTCAGCCACCAATAATACGCTGCTGCCACCAACGAAGTACAGCGAGAAACGCTGCTCTCCGCCGGTCAGACGCTCCTCGCGCTCAACGGTCCACTGACGAACTTCCCCGGTACAGGCGCATACCTGGCCTGGCTGCTCATCGCCCTGGCAGGATTATCCTTTTCGAGCCTGCTGCTGCCCTCGCACCGCGCCACGGCCATTGTCGGTTAGCTGGCAACCGCATGCGACCTGGCTTACTGCCTGACCTTCCCCATATCACCCGTCCTGCAAGCCATCCTGATGTCTTTCGGCGGCGCATTTTGGATGATCTGGCATCTACTCGTGGCCAGAATCCTGTTAAAACGTTCAAAGGAGTGAACATGAGAAAGGCGACCAAAACCGTGGCGACCTGCCTGGGCATCCTGGCGGGCATTGCCGGCCTCGAACACGGCTACTTTGAGATTTTGCAGGGCAACACCCAACCGGCCGATTTGATGTTCCCTTCGTGGGGGGCAAATATTTGCGACCCAGAGAAACTCTGGCACGCCTGTGAACCAGCGATGAGCATTTTGCCCAATTTTCTGGCGACGGGCGTCCTTACGGTGTTGCTTGGCCTGGCCGTGATAGCCTGGTCTGTCCGGTTTGTCCAGAGGAAATATGGCGGCCTGGGGCTAATTCTGCTCTCGATCGTCATGCTGCTCTTTGGCGGGAGGTTCTTTCCGCCTCTGATCGGCCTCATCGGCGGCGCGGCGGGAACTCAGATCAACCGGCCCCTGGGCGGCCAACCCGGAACCCTGACCCGTTTCGCCGCCAGATTGTGGCCCTGGCCGCTGGTGCTCCTGATAACGTGGCTTTTGGCGCAGTTCCCGGTCGGTTATTTCTTCAACGATGCCCTGAAAAGCAACATGGGCGGGGTTTTGCTCTTCATCGTCACCTTCCTGCCGCTCTCGGTGTACACAGGTTATGCCCGGGATGCAGTACGAAAGTAAGGGAAGTCCTATGGATACACTCTCGAAATTTACCATCCCCGGAATTCTTTTTATGCTGAGTCTGGCCTTTAGCTTCTGGTTGAGCCAACAAGGCAAATTCTACAACGGCATTCTCTTCAATATCCACAAGCTGACCGCCCTGGGAGCGGTGGTGATCGCGGTCATTCAAGTGGTGCAAACGCTCAAAAACCTGAATCCATTATCGTTGATTGCTCTCTTCCTCCTCCTGGCAGCAATTTGTATTGTGGCGCTGTTTGCCAGCGGTGAGTTGATAAGCGCCGGTCAACTGGATTATGCCCTGATGTTGTCCATCCACCGCGTTGCGCCGGTGGTCTTGGGGGTTGCGCTGGTCTGGTCAGAGTTCCTAATGGTTAGGCTACGATGACAAAGGCCCTTCGCGTCACCACCGCTTTTCTTGGCCTCTACGCCGGACTGATCGCCATCCAGCACGGCATTTTTGAGAGTTTGCAGGGCAGCCGCGCCCCCGATAGCCTGATGTTCAACGCCATCGGCCCGCCTTGCCAGTCGGAGGCGGTCTGGCACGCCTGTTTCCCGGCCATGACGCTGATTCCGAACCTGTTCATCACCGGGATTGCCGTTATCCTGATCGGGCTGGGGATGGTTGTCTGGGCGGCGGTTTTTGTTGGGCGCAAGCGCGGCGGGCTGGTCCTGGGTGCGCTGTCCATGCTGGCGCTTTTGGTCGGCGGCGGGTTTGTGCCGGTCTGGATCGGCCTCGTCGCGGCGGTGACGGCCAGCCGCCTGGCTGCGCCGGTCAGTCCGGGCGGGGCGAGATGGCGCAGCCTCGCTGTGCTATGGCCCTGGCCTCTGGCGCTGATGACTCTCTGGCTGCCGGGCAGTTGGCTATTGGGACATTTCTTCAGCGCGGCCATGCTGTCGGCGGGCGGCTTGCTGTTCTTCGTCTTCAACCTCGGCCTGCCTGTTTTGGCAGCGGCTTCGGGCCTGGCGCACACTGAACGATAAAAGGAAGCACGATGGCTCAAAAATTTCCATCTCTTGGCTATTTTCGCAACGGCTTGCCCTATAACAGGTCGGGGCATGGCCCCAATCCCCTGCTGATTTTCCAGGGTCTGATGTTCGAGAACAAACCACAGCCGGGGATGACTTTCGGTTATGGATTTTTGGAGAAAGCGTACACCCTGTACGCTGTCCTGCGCAAACCGGGCCTGCCGCAAGGGTATACGCTCAAAGACATGACCGACGATTACGCCGGGATGATTCGCCAGGAGTTCGGCGGGCCGGTGGATGTGATCGGCGTCTCGACCGGCGGTTCCCTGGCCCAGCATTTTGCCGCCGACCACCCCGACCTGCTGCGCCGCCTGGTCATCCACTCCAGCGCCCACGCTCTGGGCGAGGCGGGCAAGCGGGCGCAGCTCGAAATCGGGCATCTGGCGCTGCAGGGACGGGTTGTGCAAGCCTGGCAGTCCATGATCGGTTTTGTTTTACCTCGTACAGGCATCTGGAAACTGCTTTCCCCGTTACTGGCCTGGGCTGCGGCGCGGTTGCTAACCCTGGGCGGGACGCCCGACCTGTCTGATCTGGTCGTCACCATCGAAGCCGAGGACCAACACGCCTTCAAAAACCGCCTTTCGGAGATTTCCGCACCCACATTGGTCATTGCCGGCGTGGATGACCCCTTTTATTCCCCGGCCTTGTTCCGCGAGACAGCGGCGGGTATCCCCAATGCCCGGCTGGTACTCTTCGAAAAGATGCGCCATCCTGCCACAGGGAAGCGGTTCGAGCGCGAGGTGCTGGTCTTTTTGAAAGAGGAATAGCTTGATGAGCATTTTCGCGGGAATCTTTTTCATCCTGCACGCCAAAACCGAATAAACCGCCCGGTGGTTTCGTTAAAATACAGAGACATTTCGCAAGGAGACCTGCATGCCCCCAAAAATAACTGAGCCCACCGCCATTGATTCGCGCTATCCAACGTTCTATCGTCTCAGCGGTATCGCCAGCATCGTGATTGCGTTTTCGATAGCCTTTTCCATCGCCGCCTACTTTATCTGGCCCTACAAAGGCAACACCACCTCCATTGAAGCCATCTTCACCCTCCTGCAAACCGACCGGCTGGGCGGGCTGATCTCGCTCGATATTTCGATGCTGTTGATTGCGCCGATCAATATCCTGATGTTCCTGGCGATTTATGCCGCCCTCCGGCGAGTAGACGAATCGATAGCACTGATTGCCCTGATGCTAGCGCTGATCGCCGTGGTGCTGGTCATCGTCTGCCGCCCGCTGATCGAACTGACAGTTCTCAGCGACCACTACGCCGCAGCCACCGATCCAACCGAAAAACTACGTTATCTGGCCGCCGGGGAGGTCCTGCGCAGTTCTCTGGATGGCACGGCCTGGATGATGCAGACGGTCTTTTTCATGCTCGCCGGGCTGATCAATGGCTTGCTGATGCTGCGCACAACATTCTTCAGCAAAGCTACCGCCTGGCTGGGCATTGTCGTCAGCGCCCTCGGGCTGGGATTTTTCCTGCCGGGAGTGGGCCTGTTGCTTCTGTTCGTCAACACCATCGGCAGCGTGCCGTGGTGTCTGTTGTTGGCACGCGACTTGTTCAAAATCGCACAGGCGGCTCCCAAGCCTGCGTAAAGCGTCACATTTTTTGCAGGAAACATCATAGGTGCGCGACCGCCTGGGGGGTATGATGATGCTGACGAATTTTGTTTGCCGAAGGAATTGCCATGAACGAAACCAAATTCAACCCGAAACATCTTTACACCCTCGGCGGGATTGCCGCCCTGGTGCAATTGGCCGCTATCCTGGCGACCATTGTGTTAGCGGCGGCCTTTGGCCCCCGACCCACCAGCGCCGCCGAATTTTTTGCCGTCCAACAGGCCAACCCTCTGACGGCTTTGTTGCGCGGCGATTTTGTGCTGATGTTTCTCTTGATTGGCGCATACCTGGGCACATTCCCGGCGCTGTGGTGGAACCTGCGCCGCCTCAACCCCATCGCGGCGACCTTCGCCGCCCTGTTCACCGCCATCGCCGTCATGCTCAGTTTCTCCGGCGAATCCACCTTTGCCCTGCTCCACCTCGGAGATCTGTACCATGCCACAACCAGCGATTCCGCGCGCTCCCAATTCCTGGCGGCGGGCGAAGCTATCCTGGCGGCAGGCTGGTGGCATAGCACAGGTTCCTACATGGCCGGGATTCTACTGCAAGGCGGCGGGGTCATCATCTCGCTGGTGATGCTGCGCAGCAAGGATTTCAGCAAGGTGACGGCCATCAGCGGACTACTCGGCAACGCCCTCGACCTGGTGCAGCACCTCCTGCACCCGTTTGCGCCATCCATTGCCGCCCCCATCCAGATGTTCATGGGCATTTTCTACTTTGTCTGGTTCCCCATGCTGGCGCGCGATTTGTTCAGGCTGGCGAAAGGAAGTAGCAGTTAATGAACGCGCTTGTCATCTATGACTCGGTTTTTGGCAACACTGAAAAAATCGCCCAGGCCATCGCGGCGGCGCTGGATACAAGCGCTATCCCCGTCAGCCAGGCGGACGGCGGTCAATTGCACGGGCTCGACCTGTTGGTGGTTGGCTCGCCCACGCGCGGATTCCGCCCAACGGAAAGTATCAGCAAACTGCTCAACGGGTTGCCGAAAAATCACCTGGCTGGTGTGCGCGTGGCCGCCTTCGACACCCGCATCATGCTCGAAACGATTGACTCCAAAGCCCTGCGCTTTCTCGTGGACAAGGGCGGTTACGCCGCGAAGACAATTGTCAAAACGCTTGAAAAGAAGGGCGGTCAACTGGCCGCGTCACCCGATGGCTTTTTTGTCACCAGCGAGCAGGGGCCGCTCAAAGACGGTGAACTCGAACGCGCTGCGGACTGGGCAAAACTCATCCATTCAAATCGGGCGGCATAAATCTATGAGCGCATCACCATCTTTCTCCACCCGTAACCTTGCTGCGGTTTTCATCCTTTCCAGTATTGTGGCCGTACTACTGGCGGCGCTCTCGCTGGCTGGCCTGCTGTTCCCCGCCTTACTATACCCAACCGCGACCTGCGGAACTCGTCCTTTCCGACGGATGTGGTTAACCTGGTCATCGGCACGCCCAGCCTGCTTGGCGCAAAGACGCTGGCGCGGCGCGGCAGATTGCCTGGCCTGCTTTTCTGGCCGAGGATGCTGCTCTTTGTGGCCTACCATGCTGTCGCCTTCGCGGCTGGGACGCCGTTTACCATCCAATTCTATTTCTATGTATTTCTGGCGGTGTTGAGCCTGTCCACGCTGGTTCGCCTGCTCGCCAACCTGGATGCGGTCGCCATCCGGCAACAGCTTCAGGGCCGGGTCTTTGAACGGATCAGCGGAGGCGCGCTGATTGGCCTGGGCTTGCTCTTTGCCGGGCTGGTTGCACAGATTATGACCGACCCGGCCTCTACGCCCTCGCAAGTGGCGACCGGCGTGGCCGATCTGACCATCCTCCCAGCCCTGTTGGTGGGGGGCGTGCTGCTCTGGCGGCGGCAGGCTTGGGTCTACGTGCTCGGCGCGGGGTTGCTCTTTTTGATGAGCATGTTGTTCGTCGGTCTGTTTGTCTTTTTCATTTTGCAGCCCTTCGTGGCGGGCGTTCCCTTCCCGCTCGATGACTTTGTCGCCATTGCGGTGATGAGTTTGTTCAGTTTCGTGCCGTTTGGGTTGTTTGTACGCGGGATGCTCTCCAGCAGAAGGTATGCCCCGGATTAAGAGGCGCTCACCCTAGCCTCGGCGCGCTCCTTGATCCCCAAAAGACATTTACGCATCATCGGCAGATCGGCGGATTCAACCAGCAGGTTGAACAGGACGGCAGGCGAGTTCCAGAGATACTTTATGAGGACGCGCGTCACCAGCCGGGTGCGGTTTTCCCCTGCGGGGTAGAGACCCCAAAACCAGGTGGTGATACCCTCCTGGTCGTTCCACAGAATCCATTCATTTTCCATCTATGGCTGGCATCGAGGATGGTCTCAGGAGAAGGCTGGTTTTTACAAATTGTTAAATCTCACCGATACCATCACCATCGCCCCTGCTTTTTCGAGCTGGAGGTAGGGGTAGAGTTTCTTGAACAGGCGCGGAAAATCCGGGTCAGCGGCGGGGCAAAGGCGGGCCGTGGCGGGCAGGTCTTTGCCCCGCAGCCGCAGCATCACCGGCGCGCCGCCTTCCAGGTTCTTGATCCACAACAAATCGCGGCCCGAAAAGAAGACCACGCGCTGCCCCTCGCACACATAGGCGACGGCGGTGGTATATTGTTTGCCCGTCTTGCGCCCGGTGACGGTGATCAACATCAGGCCGTGGCTGACCAGGAAGTGCAGCGGCGAGCGCAGCAGGGGCATGAAGATTTTGTTCGCAACTTTCATCGTCGGGTTGGCGGCCATCACAAACCTCCGTGCAGTTTTTCGGCCCGCTCCTTGATCCCCAGTAGACACTTACGCATCATCGGCAGATCGGCGAATTCGACCAGCAGGTTGAATAGGGCGGCAGGCGAGTTCCAGAGATACTTCATGCGGACGCGCGTCACCAGCCGGGTGCGGTTTTCCCCTGTGGGGTAGAGACCCCAGAACCAGGTGGTGTCGCCCTCCTTATCGTTCCACAGAATCCATTCGTTTTCACGGAAATCTTTGACGTAGATTCCGTATTTTCCATCGGGACTCATCGGAATTAACTGGCCGACGTAGATTTGCTGATGTTCCGGCAGGAGTTGGCGCGCGCTGGGGCGGCCCAGGTTGTCGAGCAGGTCGTAGCTGTACCACCCGGCGCGGGTCATCCCGATTTGGACGATCCAGGGATAGATGGCTTCGGGAGTGGCGTGGACGGTGACGCCGCGTGTGGCGTTGAACGAGGGGGTTGGGACATCCTCGTCGCCGGGCATGGCGCGGGTGAGTTCATCGTCGATTGCGCCCCAGCGCAGTTGCCAGGGGCGAATCCATTTCAGGTAGAGGATGGTTAATGCGGCAGCAGCAGGAATTAGCCAGGCTAACGGTTTCAGTTTGCTCATCTTTTCTCCATCGTTTTCAATTTTGAACGCCCAGCAAGCGCAGCATCCCAGCTTTGAGTGTTTCGGGCGGGAGGCTGAGCCACTCCTGCCCATAGACCAGGTTCAGGCCGTTGAACAGGCCAAAGAACATCATCGTCAGCGCCAGCGGGTTATGTTCCGCCGGGATAACCCCTTCCGCCTGGGCCTGGGTGAGGATGGACAGCACCGATTCGGTGTATCCCAGCCCGATAGCATCCATATCGAACCCCAGGCGGGCAAACATATCTTCGTTGGTATGACCCATCAAGGAAATCATGATGGATGTGAATTGGCTGCCTTCCTGCGCGTACTGGAGAAGGCCGCTCAACAAGTGATCTAATTTTTGGCGGGCGTTGCCGGGCGCGGCAGCCGCCTCGGCCATGACCGCGCCGAGTGACTCGAATGCCTCGCCCAGAACAGCCTTGAGCAGGTCTTCCTTGCTGGCAAAATACCAGTAGATGCTGCCCTGGCTCATCCCGGCCTGCTGGGCCACATCGGCGATACGCACATTGAAATAGCCGCGGGTGGCGAAACAATGGCGCGCCGCGGCAATCAACGTCGCCCGGCTGTGAGTGCGCATTTCTTCACTGAGTTCTTTGTTGCGAGGGGACAATGGATTTTCCTTTTGATTGAATTTAAAGTCAGTGAATTGATACTATCATTGAATACTTATTCAGTCAATAGACATGGATGTTTTTCCTCGATATCACGTATAATTATTCTATGCCCGCGCCGATTCTCGCCACCAAACTCTACCTTCCGCCGCCCCGACCGGGCCTGGTCTCACGCCCACACCTGGTTGCGCACCTGAACGAAGGCCTGGCATCGGGCCGCAAACTGACCCTCATCTCTGCTTCGGCGGGCTTTGGCAAAACGACCATGCTCAGCGAATGGATTTCCCTATCCAACATTCTGCATCCCCGCGTTGCCTGGCTTTCTCTCGACGAAGCCGACAGCGACCCTCTCCGCTTCCTGGGCTACCTGATTGCGGCCTTGCAAACCGTTCAGCCTGAATTGGGTCAGCCTGTGCTGGCCGCCCTGCAAACGCCCCAGCCGCCGCCCGTCGCAGGCCTCCTGACAGGCCTGCTGAACGAAATCGCTAACCTGCCCAAAAAGCTCATCCTGATCCTCGACGACTATCATGTCATCAACACCAGGGGTGTGGATGACCTCCTGGACTTCTTGCTCGACCACCTGCCGCCACAGATGCACTTGGTGATCGCCAGCCGTGAGGACCCCGACCTGCCCCTGGCCCGACTGCGCGCCCGCGGTCAACTGACCGAACTGCGCACCGCCGATCTGCGCTTCATCCCTGCCGAGGCCGCCGAGTTCCTCAACCGAGTTGTGGGCCTGAATCTCTCGGAAGCGGAGGTGGCCGCCCTCGAAGTCCGCACCGAAGGCTGGATCGCCGGCCTGCAGTTGGCAGCGCTCTCGCTCCAGGGACAGGCCGACCCGGCCAGCTTTATCCAATCCTTCACCGGCAGTCATCGCTTTGTGTTGGACTACCTGATGGAGGAAGTCCTGCATCGCCAGCCTCCCCACCTCCAGAATTTCCTCCTGCGCACCTCCAGCCTCGACCGAATGTGCGGCCCGCTCTGCGACGCCGTCTTGGGCAATCCCTTCCAACCTTCGATCTTCACCCTCGAATCCCTCGAACGCGCCAACTTGTTTCTCGTCCCGCTCGACGATGAACGCCGCTGGTATCGCTACCACCACCTGTTTGGCGAATTATTGCGCAAGCGGCTGGGGCAGAGCCTCACGCCGGGTGAAATGGATGAATTGCACATCCGCACCAGCGCATGGTACGAACAAAACGATCTGCCCTTCGACGCCTTCCGCCACGCCGCGGCTGCCAACAACATCGCACGCGCCGAACGACTGATCGGCCACCCCGCCATCGGCCTGCACTTTCGCAGCGTGGCGCTCGCCATCCTGGAATGGCTGGCCTCCCTGCCCCAGGCGGTGCTGGAGGCGCACCCGCGCCTGCTGGTGCGCTCGGCCACCTTGTTGCTGGTCGCCGGGCAAACGACCGGGGTGGAGGCAAAACTGCAAGCCGCCGAAGCCATCCTGCAAACGCCCGAACCCGATGCCCAATCCCGCGACCTGCTCGGCCAGGTGGCTTGCGCCCGGGCCACGCTGGCGCTTACCCGCTACGACCCGGCGACGATGATCGTCCAGGCCCGCCGCGCCATGGAACTGCTGTCCCCCGAAAACCTGCCTTTCCGCTTCACGGCGAATTGGGCGCTGGCCTCGGCGTATCTTTTCCAGGGGGAGCGCGCTGCTGCGCTTAGGGCCAGCCAGGCAGGCATTGCCATTAGCGAGCAATCGGGGGATACCTTCTCGCGTATCCTGGCGACCAGCACCCTCGGCCAGGCCCAAGAACTGGAGAACCAGCTTATCGCCGCGGCTGAGACGTACCGCAGTGTGTTGACCTTGTTCGGTGATTACCCCCAGCCCAACGCCGAGGAAGCCCTGCTTGGTCTGGCGCGCATCCATTACGAGTGGGATGACCTGGAAGCGGCGGAAACGTATGCGCAGCGCGCCTTGCACATGGCGCGCCAGTACGACCGCGCCATTGACCGCTTTATCCTCAGCGAAGTGTTCCTGGCGCAGTTGAAATTGGCGCGCGGCGAGGTGGAGGCTGCGGCAGCCATGCTGGCCCAAACCGAACAAACCGCCCGCCAAAAGAACTTCATCCTGCGCCTGCCGGAGATCGCCGCCGCCCAGGTGCTGGTTTTGCTGAAACAGGGGAACGCCCCCGCCGCCGCCGACCTCGCCCGCCGGTTTGACCTGCCCCTGGGCCAGGCGCGCGCCCTCCTGGCAACAGGCGCCCCTGCCGCCGCCCTGGCCCTGCTCGAACCCTACCGCCAGCAGGTGGAAGCCAAAGCCTGGCAGGATGAGCGCCTCAAGGCTCTGGCGCTCCAGGCTCTGGCGCGCTATCAAAACGGTGAAAAAGCCCCGGCTTTGCAGGCATTGGGCGAAGCCCTGGCGCTCGCTGAACCCGGCGGCTTCATCCGCCTGTTCGTGGATGAAGGCGAGAATATGCGATTGTTGATTGCAGATTTTCGAGCTTCGATGGGTAAATCTCCCCACAACCTGCTGGCTTATGCCGACAAACTCCTGGCTGCTTTCTCACCGCCAGCGCAATCAGCAATCAGCGGCGAACGAAGTTCACATCAGAAATCAGAAATCCTGTCCCCCCGCGAACTCGAAATCCTGCGCATCATCGCCGATGGGCTGACCAATGAGCAGGTTGCCAACCGGCTGTACCTCTCGCTCTACACGGTCAAGGCCCACGTCCGTAACATCTTCGCCAAACTGGAGACTGCCAATCGCACCCAGGCCGTCGCCCGGGCCAGGGAATTGGGCCTGATGCAGTAGCGCCTGACCCAATTCGAGACTTTACTTACTGGGGACTGCTGAAAAAGCAGTCCTTTTTGGGTTTCCTATGGAGGTGTTTCCGTGTCTTCGGTGTGTTCCGTGGTTGCAGAAATTTAACCGATTAGTCCTGAAAATAGTTCTTTGGAGGGATAACGTCCCGCCTTTATCTGCCGTATAACTGTTCGAGAACGCTGCAACACCTCAGACAAGGATAAATCATGGCAGACGATCTCACCCCCACTACCGATCCCACCGAGCTGCTGATCTACCAGGTGCGCATCAAAGGCCACCTGGATGCAGATTGGGCCGACTGGCTCGGCGGCCCGACCCTCACGCTTGACGAGGGCGATACCCTGCTCACCGGCCCCAAACTCGATCAGGCTGCCCTGCACGGCCTGCTCAAAAAAGTGCGCGATGCCGGCCTGACGCTTATCTCGATTACCCCAACCAGAAAGGACTAAAAAATGAACACCAACCGAAAAATTGCCAGCCTCGTGGGACTCTTTTTTATCATCGGGACGGCCGCGGGCGTGGGCAGCGTGCTCGTCACGCAGCCGGTCTTCAGCGCATCCGACCCCCTGGCCCAGATCGCCGCGAATGCCAACCCCCTGCGCATCGGCGCTTTACTGGTGCTGATGATGGGCCTGCCGCTGACGCTGGTTCCCGTGCTGCTCTACCCCATCCTGAAACGCCACGACGAAATCCTGGCGCTGGCCTACGTGGTCTTTCGCGGCGCGCTGGAGATGGTTTGTTATCTCGCCATGGCCATCTGCTGGCTCTTCCTGGTGCTCGTCAGCCAGGAAGCCGCGACCGCCGGGGCTGCCAGCCAGCCTGCCCTGCAAAGCCTGGGCGCGGTCTTGATCAAAGGCAACAATTCCATTGCCAACGTGCTGGCCATCATCTTCAGCCTGGATGGGCTGATGCTCTACACCATGCTCTACCGCTCGCAACTCATCCCGCGCTGGATTTCCATCTGGGGCTTTATCGCCATCCTGCTGCACTTCTCCACCGCCTTTTTGCTGATATTCCAAATCGTCAACGATGACACCGCCAGCCTGATCAATATGCCCATCTTTTTCCAGGAAATGGTCATGGCGGTCTGGCTGATTGCGAAGGGCTTCAACCCGAAGGCGGTGACGCAATGAAAGCCATCCTCTACACCCAATACGGCCCGCCCGAAGTGCTGCACCTGGCAGACCTGCCCAAACCCACCCCGCGCCCGAACGAAGTGCTGGTCAAAGTCCGCGCCACCACCGTCACCATCGGCGACACGATCATGCGCAGTTTCAACCTGCCCATCTCCGGCGTGCAAAAGCTCATGGCGCGCCTGTTCCTGGGGATGCGCGGCCCCAAACGGCCCATCCTGGGCATGGAGTTGGCCGGGGACATCGAAGCGGTTGGTGCAAAAGTGACCCGCTTCCAGCCCGGCCAGGCGGTCTTTGCCTCCACCTTTTCTGTCAATTTTGGCGGCTACGCCGAATACAAATGCTTCCCCGAAAATGGCGTGCTGGCGCTTAAACCGGAGAATCTCAGCTACGAGGAAGCCGCCGCCGCCCCCGGCGCGGGGATGACGGCGCTGCAATGTCTCAAAAAGGGGAGAATCCAGGCCGGGCAGAAAATCCTCGTCTACGGCGCATCCGGCGCGGTCGGCACGAACGCCGTCCAGCTTGCCAGCCGCCACTTCGGCGCAGATGTGACCGGGGTGTGCAGCACGGCCAACCTGGAATTGGTAAAGTCGCTGGGAGCGAAACAGGTCATAGATTACACCCGCCAGGATTTCACCCAAAGCGGCGCAGCCTACGATGTGGTTTTCGACGCTGTTGGAAAACTACTCCCTGCACAGGGTAAAAAGGCGCTCAACCCCGGCGGCGTCTACATTAATGTTCACACCGACTCAGATGGCGGCAACCAGCTCGAAAACCTGCTAAAGCTCAAAGAGCTGATCGAAGCGGGTAAGCTCAAACCGGCCATTGACCGCGTCTATCCCTTCGAGCAGATTGTCGAAGCGCACCACTACGTGGAGCAGGGCCACAAAAAAGGCAATGTGGTTATCACCCTATAAAAGCCAAGAGGAAAAATGAACGCAGACAGCATGAGTTATTCAAGAAAAAGCGCTCGCATCACAGGCGTCTTATTCATTCTGGGGACTGTCCCGGTGATGGCCGCGATGTCCTTGTGGGGCCAGTCCGTTTCATCCCCGGACTACCTGTCGCTGATGGCGACACACAGCAACGAGGTGTTGCTGTTGGCGCTCAGCGTCATGTTCATGGGCCTGGCCTGCGCCGGGATCGGCATCTCGATGTACCCGATTCTTAAACCCCATGGCGAGGCACTTGCCCTGGGCGTGGTGGGTTTCCGTGTCATTGAAGGAACGCTCCAGCTCGCCAGCGCCGTCAGTCTGGCGGTTCTGTTGGCTTTGAGCCAGGAATTTGTCAGGGCTGGCAGCCCAGCCGATTCCTTTTTCCAGCCCGCCGCCGCAGTCGTCCAATCGGTGCGGGACTGGATGAGCAACGGATTCAGTCTCCTTCCCTGGTGTACTGGGGCGGCCATCTACTACGCAGTATTTTACAGAACCCGGCTCCTGCCCCGCTGGTTATCTGCCTGGGGCTTGTTGGGCCTGCTGCTGATGTTGATCGGCGCTTTTTCCGGGATGTTTGGATTGATTGAAGCATTTTCTCCGCCGCAGATGCTGCTCATGCTCCCGATCATGCTGCAAGAAATGGCGCTGGCGGTCTGGCTGATCGTCAAGGGTTATTCCATGCCAGAGGGCGCTAAATGAAAGCGGCTGTTGTTGAGCGATACGGCCCGCCCGAAGTGCTTGCGCTGAAGGATGTGCCCAAACCCTCCCCCAGGGCGAATGAGGTCCTGATCCGCATCCACACCACCACCGTCACCGCCACCGACTGCCTGATCCGCCGGGGCGAACCAACCTGGAGCCGCCTCATCCTCGGCCTAAAGCGCCCGCGCAACCCCATCCTGGGCATCGAAATGGCCGGGGAAGTGGAGGCGGTCGGCGGGTCGGTGCGGCGCTTCCAGCCCGGCGGCGCAGTGTTCAGTGCTACGATGGTCCAGATGTCTGGTTGCGCCGAGTACATCTGCCTGCCCGAAAAGGCCGGGCTGGCGCGCAAACCGGCGAATCTCAGTTACGAGCAGGCCGCCGCCGTCCCCGATGGGGCGCTGACCGCCCTGACCTTCCTGCGCGACATTGGCAAAATCAGGCCGGGGCAGAAAGTGCTGATCAACGGCGCTTCCGGTTCGGTGGGGTCGTATGCCGTGCAACTGGCGAAGCACTTCGGCGCCGAAGTGACCGGGGTGTGCAGCACGGCCAATGTGGAGATGGTCAAATCCATCGGCGCGGAGCGGGTGATTGACTATACCCGCCAGGAAATTCCTGCCAGCGGTGAATATTTCGACCTCATCTTTGACACGGTCGGCAAAATTTCGTTTTCGCAGTGCAAAAATGCCCTGAAACCCGGCGGCGTTTATCTTTCCAGCGCCATGACCGATTTCCTGCGCTCAGCCCTGCCGCAAATGATCGCCACATCACTGTCCAGAAAAAAAGTCAAAACCGGCGCGTCCATTTGCACCGCCGAAAGGCTGGATTTTCTGCGCGAACTGGTCGAAGCGGAAAAAATCAGGCCAGTGATTGACCGGGTCTACCCGCTGGAGCAGATTGTCGAGGCGCACCGCTACGTCGAAACCGGACATAAGCGCGGGAATGTGGTCATCAGCGTACAAAACAAGGAGTAAGCCAAAATGCTAAAAGCAGGTTCGAGATTTCTTTCCATCTGGAGTGGTCTCAATTTTCTGATCTCTTCCTTGATCCTGACCATTGTCGTCTTTCAGATTGGGAATTCACCGCTCCTGGGAATGGTCTTTGAAAAATCTGAAATCGCCAGCCTTGACCCCAAGGTTATTGCGTCTCTCAATGCTTTGACCATCCTGTATAACTCTTACGCAGTTGCTCTCTCGATTCTGGTTTGGTTTGTTGTCCGTTTATGTTTAAGCAAAGGCCAAAAATGGGCCTTTGGGGCGTTGCTGGTCACGATTGGCTTGGTTGAAATATTGGCCTTCATTGCCTCCGCGCCTCTCGATCACGCCCGCTGGCAGGTGAACGTTGTTCTGAGCGTTTTATACGTTGTGGGCATTGGCCTTTCAGGCTATGCCCTCTTCAAAGGAGACAAAAAATGAAATCCACCCAAGCAAGTTCCCGTATGACCATCAATCCTGCAAGAATGGCAGGCTTCTTGTATTTGATTTACATCGTCATTCACGTGGCGTCAGATGTGCTTGGCCGTTCGAAACTGATTGTCTACGGCAATGCCGTGGCAACAGCCCAAAATATCCTGGCTTCCGAGTGGCAATTTCGTCTCGGGATGATGGGCGATCTCTTCGGAGCGGTGTTATTCCTTTTGACGGCCTGGGCTTTGTACATCTTATTAAAACCGGTTGATCAGAATATCGCCTTGCTGTTCTTGTTACTGAACGCAGGGGGCGTCGCGGTGCAATGTTTTAGCGATCTTTTTCTGCTTGCCAGCCAGTTGCTTTTGAGTGACGCAGGGTACTTGAAGGTCTTCCAGCCGGACCAATTGCAAGCCCTGGCCATGTTATCCTTGTATGTCTACAAAAGTGGATTTATGATAGCCCAGATATTTTATGGCGCCTGGCTCTTTCCACTGGGTTATTTGGTTTTCAAGTCAGGCTTCCTGCCCCGGATTTTGGGCCTCGTGCTGATGATTCATTGCGTTACCTGGCTGACGACGTTTCTCCAATATTTCCTTTTCCCGGGCTTCACCGCCATCACCTTCGTCAGCTACCCGCTTGGATTTATTGCGGAATTTGGACTTTCCTTGTGGCTGTTGGTCAAGGGCGCACAGGAGCAGAAAACAGCCTTCGTTGGGGTTGGCCGATAAACTCAGTCATATCTCACTCATTCAGAAGGAGAAAAAATGAAAGCGATTGTCTATGAAAAATACGGATCACCGGATGTGATCCAACTCCAGGATGTAGAAAAACCTGCGCCCAAGGATGATGAGGTCTTGATAAAAATTTACGCGGCCTCCGTCAATGCCTATGACTGGCATTTCCTGACCGCGGACATCTTCTTGATCCGCCTGATGGGCGGGGGACTGCTCAAACCCAAAAACACGCGCCTCGGCGCTGACATAGCGGGGCGGGTTGAAGCGGTTGGCAGAAACATCGAGCAATTTCAGCCAGGCGATGAGGTCTTTGGGGATATTGGTCACGGCGGTTTTGCCGAGTATGTATGCGCTCCTGAAAGTAAACTGGCGCTGAAACCGGCCAATCTATCGTTTGATGAAGCCGCGGCTGTACCGATGGCCGCGCTCACTGCCCTGCAGGGTCTGCGCGATGAAGGGAAAATCCAGCCGGGGCAAAAGGTACTGATCAATGGCGCGGCTGGTGGGGTGGGAACTTTCGCGGTGCAGATTGCCAAAGCCTTCGGGGCCGAAGTCACCGCAGTGTGCAGCACCCGCAACCTGGAACAGGCCCGCGAACTCGGCGCAGACCACATCATAGACTACACTCAAGAAAACTTCACCCAAAGCGGGCGCCAGTACGACCTGATTTTTGCCGCCAACGGCTACCACCCGCTGGCCGCGTACAAACGGGCGTTAACCCCCAAGGGCATGTACATCATGGCCGGAGGCAAGCCGGCACAAATCTTCGAGGCCATGCTCCTGGGAAACTGGCTGTCAGAGAAAAACGGTCGGAAGCTGGGAGGCGTTGCGGCGCATATTGACCAGAAGGATTTGCTGACGCTCAAAAAGATGTTGGAAGCTGGAAAAATTGTCCCGGTGATCGATAAGCGCTACCCGTTGAGCGAGACCCCAGAAGCGCTGCGCTATCTTGGAGCAGGACACGCCCGCGGCAAAGTGGTCATCACGATTGTATAGGAGCTTCCGATGGACGCCAGAATCATCCTTTCCGCTACCTGGGTTGTGGTCATGCTGATTTACCTGCTTGGTGATGTGCTGCGCATCTATAGCGGCGACATGGTGAAAATGCAGGCTGACACGAATTTTACTCAAGCCATCTGGTTCGTGGCCGCCGTCTTGATGCTGCTTCCCATCCTGATGGTTTTCTTGAGCCTGGTGCTTCCGCAACCTGCCGGCCGTTGGGCCAATATCATCATGGCTGGCTTTTTCATCCTGTTCAACCTAGCCGGCCTGCCCACCTACCCCTCGTTCTACGACAAATTCCTGCTGGTGGTCAGCATGGTGTTCAACGGCGTGACCATCTGGTACGCCTGGAACTGGGTCTGAAGCCGGGGAGTGTTCCCAAAAGCGGCTGGACATATCCAGCCGCTTTTGGTTTAAGGCGTCTTGGAATCTGGGGGAGGTGGGAGGGGGCCATGTCACTCATCCCGAAAAAAACTACCCTTGAAAGAGGTCCCCCTCTCCCCTTGGGAGAGGGGCTGGGGGTGAGGGAAAACCCATCTTTCATGTAAAATACACTTGACATTATGTATAAATTATATTACTATATGTCTGCCTGAATTGACTTCTAGTAAACCTTACCAGACAAGCGAGGAACCATGTCCTATCACGAAAAACGCGCCATCGTCAACATGTTCACATCCGTGCTGGTCACGGTCAGCTACTCCGTCTACCTGTACGTCCGTTACCTGGCCGGGGGCGGAGAATTTGCCAACGCCCCACGCTTTTGGGCCAACGCCTTCCTGATTTTCATCCCCATCTCCATCGTCGCCAACATCCTCGTCACCATCGCCTTCACCATCCACTACCGCCTGACAGCCCACGAGGAGGAACCCGCCATCACCGATGAGCGCGACAAGCTGATCGAACTCAAAGGCAGCCGCATTGCCCTGTACATTTTTTCGATTGGCGTGGTGCTGGCGATGGTCACGCTGGCCGTTGGGATGCCCATCTCGGTCATGTTCATTACCATCATCTACTCCGGCCTGCTCTCCTCGTTGGTGGATGAACTGACCCAGTTTATTCTCTATCGCCGGGGGTTCTAAGATGAGCGACTGCCCCATCACCAACACCATCCGCAAACTGCGCTTCAACCACGGCGAAATGACCCAGGATGAACTGGCAAAAAAGGTCGGCGTCACCCGCCAGACCATCATCGCCATCGAAAGCGCCAAATACTCCCCCTCGCTCGAACTGGCCTTCCGCGTTGCACGCGTCTTTGATACAACAGTCGAGGAAGTCTTTACCTATCAACCCACCGAAACGGAAACGAAACCATGAACAGCTTGCAGAAACCCGGCGCATTCGCCGCCTTTTACCTGGCCGCCGCCTACGTTATCGGGATAGTCACCTTCCTGGTGGTGCTGGATTATCCCAGCCTCACCGACCCGGCCCAAAAAGTGGCCTTGCTCGTTGAAAAACAAGCTGTCATTTTTTGGACCAACCTGCTGATGTACGTTTTCTTTGGCCTGGTGCTAGTGGTGCTGGCCCTGGCCTTATACGACCGCCTGAAATCCAGCGCGCCCGCCCTGGCGCAGGTGGCAACGGTGATCAGCCTCATTTGGGCGGGTTCGCTGGTCGCCAGCGGTATGGTCTCGAATGCCGGGATCGCCCCCGTTGCGGCTCACTACCCCACAGACCCGGCCCAAGCCGCGCTGACCTGGCAGAGTTTTGAAACCGTCGCCAGCGGGCTGGGCAATGGCAACGGCGAAATCCTGGGCGGCGTCTGGACTCTGCTCATCAGCCTGGCCGCGTTGCGCGGCGGCGGACTGCCCAAACTGTTGAACTTCCTCGGCTTGTTGGTGGGCGCGGTAGGTCTCATCTCTGTCCTGCCAGGTCTCGCCGATCTGGCCGGGCTGTTCGGCCTCAGCCAAATCATCTGGTTCGTCTGGCTGGGCATTGTCTTTTTGCGCAAAAACGAGTAGCTTCTCTTCCAAAAACCCAGGAGCAACCATGAATTCTCTCAAACCGCTTGCCCGGATTGTGGGCCTGCTCATCCTGGCCCTGGCCTTCATCGCCCCCACTGGCATGATGATTATCCCGGCCCAACTCGTCGTGGCGGGTGACGCTGCCGCCACGGCGAGCAACGTCCGCGCCTCGCAAGACCTCTTGCGGGCCGGGATCGCTAGCGACGCCGTCGTCTTTCTGATCGAAATTGTCCTGACCGTGATGATTTACTCCCTGCTCAAACCGGTCAACAAGACGCTCTCCCTGGTAGCTGCCTTTGCCCGGCTGGCAATGACCATCGTCCAGGGCGTGAACCTGCTGAACTACTTCGCGGTGCTCTCGCTGGTGGGCGGCGCGGGCTACCTGACCGGGTTCACAACACCGCAGTTGGATTCGCTGACCCTGCTCTTTTTTAACCTGCATGAATCGGTGGCGCTGGTTTGGGGCCTGTTCTTCGCCCTGCACCTGCTGGTCAGCGGCTACCTAGTCTACCAATCCGGCTACATCCACAAAGTAATCGGCCTCCTGCTGATCGTGGCCGGGCTTTGCTATGTTGTGCAAAGTTTCGGCAACATCCTGTTACCACAACACCAGGAAGTTTTTAGCGCCATCGGCCTGATCTCGATGATCGAACTGGCCTTCCCACTTTGGCTCTTGATCAAGGGCATCAAAGTAAAGGAGCAATGAACAAACCATGAAAAAAGTCTGTATTGTCGGCGCTTCCGGAAAACTCGGTCAATACATGGTTCAGCACTGTCTCAACCGGGGATACGAGGTAACAGGCGTCTGCCGGGAACGGAGTGTCGGCAAACTCGAACATTACATAGGACAGATTACGCTCTTGCCCGGAGACACCAACCACCGCGCCGTTATCCAGAAAGCCGTCGCCGGCTGCGATGGCGTGCTGACCGTGCTGGTCCCTTGGGGCAGGCATCACTACTCGACCGGGACGGCCCAGGCGGTACTGGATTACGCCCGTCCGGGAGCGCGGCTGATCTTCTCCTGCGGCTGGCATATCACACGTGATGGTCAGGATGTGTACCCTGCATCGTTGAAACGGGATGAGATTCTTGCCCACTGGATCGGGCGGTTGACCCGCTTGATTGATCTTGACGACCAGGTGGAAGCCTGCCGGCGCATCTTTGCCAGCAACACCCGCTGGACCGTGGTGCGCGGCAGCGACCTGGAGGAAGGTGAGAGTCAGGGCCTGCCGGTCTGGAGCCGCCATGTGGGCGACCCCATTCTCGCCAGCAACATCACACGCCGCGTGGATTACGCCCTGTTCATGGTGGCGGCGCTCGAAAACGACGAACTCATCCACGAAGCCCCGGCCATCGTCGGCTGCCAGACGCCCTCGGCGCTGGCGCATCAAGACCAAAGTTCACGCATTAGACAGGAGACTTGAATGAAAGCCATTGTTTTCACTGAATACGGCTCCCCAGATGTTTTGCAGCTCAAAGAAGTTGCCAAGCCCACCCCCAAAGATAACCAAATCCTGGTGCGGGTGCGCGCCACGCCGGTTAACTACGGCGACCTGACGGCGCGGGACTTCGCCCACAGCCAGTTCAACATGCCCGCCCCGCTTTACCTGCCGGCGCGTATGGCCTTTGGATGGAACAAGCCCAAAATCAACATTCTCGGCAGCGAATTGGCCGGGGACGTGGAAGCAGTTGGCAGCCTAGTGACGAAATTCAAGCCCGGTGACCAGGTCTTTGCCTACGTGGGGATGAAGATGGGCGCCAATGCTGAATACATCTGCCTGCCCGAAAGCGGGACCATCGCCATCAAGCCTGTCAATATGGGCTACGCTGAAGCCGCCACTCTGCCCTACGGGGCGGTCATGGCCGTCGGCCTGCTGCAAAAGGCCAGGCTCAAGCCGGGGCAAAAAATCCTCGTCAATGGCGCCTCCGGCGGCATCGGCGCGATGGCCGTCCAACTTGCTAAACATCACTACGGGGCAGAAGTGACCGGGGTGTGCAGCACGCCGCGCCTCGACTACGTCAAAGCCCTCGGCGCAGACAAGGTGATTGATTACAAAAAACAGGATTTCACCCAAAATGGCGAAACCTACGATGTGATTTTCGACATCCTGGGGCGCAGTTCCTTTGCGCGCTGTAAAAAATCCCTGACCCCCAACGGTATCTACCTGCTCGCCAGCTTCAAAGGCCAGGCGCTCTGGGACATGTTCTGGACTTCCCTCGCCAGCCCCCAAAAGGTCATCTGCGCCATGACCGAAGAAAAAACGGCGAGCCTGCTGCTGGTGAAAGATCTGGCCGAAGCCGGAAAAATAAAAGCCATCGTAGACAAACGATTCCCGCTCGAGCAAACCGCCGAAGCCCACCGCTATATCGAATCGGGGGGCCGGCAGGGCAATGTCGTCCTGATCGTAGCCCTGGCCAAAATGCCATGATGCAAGCGCGATCACCTGTTGAAGTTGCTAAAGGTTTTGGATGCCATGCCAGGTGTGGAAGAAGATGAACACCGCAGAAATTACTCCATACGGCCAGGCATTACAGACCAGGGCAATACCCAGAAAAGGCAGGAAGGGCGTAAGACGCGGGGCCAGAAGGCCAGCCGCACTTTGGCTCCAGGCTGAGTCCGGGGCCAGCAGCAGCGGCAACCAGGAACCAAAATAGATCAGTATACCGAGGCAATAGACCGCCAGACCGGCTTTGTTCCAGGCATCCTTCAACTGGATGGGGAGCAGCAGCGGGAAAATAAATACCAGGACGCGGGCTATGCTTTCGGCAACCAGCAGCCATTTGGGAGAATGGGCATCCGAAGTAATCGCCTCCTGGGTCAAGCGTGACCCGAGTACCAGGTTCCAGGCCAGTAGCGGCAGGAGCAGCAATAAACCGTTCAGAAGGCGCAGTTCTAGTTTCATCGTGTACTTTCCAAGATTGCCAGGGTTTCCTGTACCAGCTTTTGTGGTTCATCAAAGAACAAATCGTGGGCCGAGTTCTCGAACCAGACCAGGCCTTTCCCCATCGGAGCATTCAGATGCTGGAAATATTGTTCAGCCAGTTCAGCAGGACTATTGTAATCAAACCGGCCAACGAAGAAGTAAACGGGGATTTCTATGGCAGACCTGTTCTGGAAGAAATCAAGCGCCATTACTTCTGGCCACAACTGACCCAAGGAGCGGCTGCTGCCCAACGGCCACAGGCAAACATCGAAAACAGAGTATTCCTGCGCCCTCAGCAGGCTCCAGATTTCATGGTTATAACTATCGGCAGTGTGATACACGCCGCCATAACGCACCAGCCAATTGCGCTCGATTCCAAGCTGGCTCTGCCAGCCTGCCCCCTGGTAGGCGGGATCAATCACGGCTAGTTCTGCCAGCGCCTGGTCATTCCCGGCCTGTTGCGCCGCCTGACGGACAAATTCCAGCGAGAGTCTTTCCCCTTCCGCCGGGAAAACAAGCTGGCTGACGCTGATATAGGCGTAAAAATCCTGCGGGTAACGGGCAGTCAGTTCCAGCCCGATCACTGTCCCCCACGAAAAGCCCATCAAGTAGAGCTTCTCGACGCCAAAACGAGCTTTAAGATAGGCGACCAATTCGTGCGCGTCAGATACCATCTGCTCGATCGATAGGGTTTCATAATCAAATGCCAGGGACGTAGATTTGCCAGCCCCAAGTTGGTCCCAATTCACCACCACGAAATATTGTTCTAGTTCTGGGGTTTGCTGGCGCAGCTTGGCCAGGCTGGCGCTGCCGGGGCCACCGTGCAGGAAGAGCAGAACAGGGGCATGGGGATCGGCTCCGCGGATGGAGACCCACTGCTGAACGCCGCCGAGTTTGATCTGTTCCAGGAAACTGATCCCGCCTGGCGCGGGCGGTTTCGCCGAGCCAAACCGGATGGCCAGGATGATCAGGACAAGGCCTACAAGTGCAACAACTGGCATGGTTTTTGTAAATCCAGAAACGAGCAGCCTACGCATCAAGATAGTCTCCTGCTGCGCCGGATGCGCCGGATAATCCCCCAGGCTGCCCATCCCAGGGCAACGAGCAGGAGGATGCCCGTTCCCAGCAGGATTTTTGCCAGCAGCGGGAAACGCATGGCCGGTTTGAAATCCATCGGCAAGTAGGAGTAAAGCGAGTCGTCCGCCGCGCCGGTGGCATAGAAGCTGGTCAGCAGGCGCTCAGCGGCCTGCTGTTGGAATCCCCAGAAATCGCCAACGTGTCCCATTTCAGCCAAAAGCACCTGCTTCCCATGGCGCAGGGAAGGCAGTAGTTCCTGTGTGGCAAACTCCGCCGGTGTGGAGAAATCCACGCTGCCACTAACCAGCAGCGTTGGAATATCGGTCAGATGCACCTGGCGGTATTGCTCGGGCATCGGCGTGACCGGCCAGCCGCCCGCCGACCCCCAGATGAGCAGTGACATCGGTGCGCCAAGGTTGGCATCTGGCGTGGTCAGCTCGACCCGGTAATTGCGGGCAGGCTCAAAATCCGCGCTGCTGCCGATGGCAAAGAACTCTCCCCAGGTCATCATCTTGGGCATCATGAAATCATAAGCCAGCGACATCAACGCCAGGCCGCTGGCATCACCGCGCTCGGCCGCCAGGTAGGCGTCGAAAATGATCGGGGCCGTGGTGCGGTGGAAGAGCATGGCAAAAGCCACCACCTTGACCTTGCCGGGGTCAATCGGCAAGAAGAGCCAATGTTTGGGCATGGCCTGGTTGATGTTGCGCATACTGGCTGCCAGGTCGGAGGTGCGTACGGCGCAGACTGCGTCTTTTTGACACAGCCCGGCATAAGTTTCCACCTGGGCATCGGCGGTGGCAGGCAGCCAGAGGAAATGCCCGGGCGGGTTGACTCCGATCATGGCGCTGCGCAGCAGGCTCGCTGGATACATGGTCGCATAGATTTGCGCCACGCGTGTTCCGTAACTCTCGCTGAGCAGGTTGATCCGGGTATAGCCCATTCCCTTGCGGGCGGTTTCCATATCTTCAACCACTTCGGGGATGGTGTAGCCGCCCAGGTCCACTCCAGAATCTTGCATGCGCTTTGCACAGACCTGCATGGCCTCGCTCAGGTTATCCAGCGAGGCCGGGCTGAGTAGATCGCCATCCACACCAAGCATAGCCATGGATACTTCGGGACAATCCAACTTGGGATCGCCATCCACACCGCGATAACCAATCATCACGATATCATGCTGCTCCAGCAGCCAGGTCGGCGGCTGAAAGCCCAAGTTGGACTGGCCCGGCCCGCCGGCCAGGTAGAAGATCGGTTTGCCCGGGTTATCAGCTGGTGAGTGAATGCGCTTCACTGGGAGTGCAATTAGGCGCGAGCCAGGGTTGCTGCGGTTTTCAGGCACAACCAGCGTCCCGCAGTCAGCCTGGTATTTCATGTTGGCAATTTTTACCGGGCATGGCTTGAGGAAAATATCCCCCGCCTTTGCTCCAGCAGGGACCGTCTCTGCGCCTGCCTTGGGTCGCAGCAATAGCCAGATGGTCAGGGCGATGATAGCAGCTACTATACAAACGAGGATAATGGGTTTTATGTTCATCAGCTTCTATCCAGAGAGAGTTCAAAGTTTACAACTTCTGTGTTCGCTGCTGGTAGAGCCAAAAACCAAGCCCAGCAACCAAGACGGTGACCAGCAGTCCACCCATGCCCGGTGTGAAGACTGCCTCCAGGCGAGGCTGCAGCGTGACGAAGCCATCAACCAGCAGAACGAGTGTCAGGGCATTCGCAGTGGTATGGATGAACAGGGCTGGCCAGGTTGAGCCGGTCTTCAGGCGCAATTCGCCATACAGGATTGCTGTTGGCAGAATGGCGACCAGGCTTAACGCAATCAGTGGGCCGATTCCCAGCGACGTGAAGCTCCTGATCGTGGCCTGATCAAGCAGGAAAAGCCAGTAAGGGACATGCCACATGCCCCAAACCAGGCCAGTGAGTAGGTGGTTGAGCAGATCAGGGATGCCGAGAACCTGTAGCCGGGGGGTCAGGTAACCGCGCCAGGCAAATTCTTCGAACAGGTTCTTGAAGAAATTTTGGGCGAAGCTGATGACTATCAACTGAAAAAAGGCGCCCCAGTCAGAACGCGGGAAGGTTATGACGCCAGCGATCCTCCCAATCCCCAGGATGATGGCGATCATGACCGGGTAAGCCAGCAAACTGATAGCATAGGCGCTTCCGTTTCCACGAAAATTGGGCTTGAAACCGACATCTTTCCAACTATCCCCACCAAAGGCCCGTAGCAGCAGACTAACGGTTAGGGGAACGATGAGAAAGATCAAC
The DNA here is from genome assembly GCA_020723385.1 of Candidatus Aquidulcis sp. GTDB lineage: Bacteria > Chloroflexota > Anaerolineae > Anaerolineales > UBA4823 > DYIZ01. The sequence goes on along the minus strand of DYIZ01000030.1, from coordinate 11,357 downwards.
ATGCCCAGGTTCTGCGCCGGGCTCAGGTTCAAAATCCGGTTGAGCCAGGCGCCCACCCATCCAGCGGCGAGAGTGCTGATTATGAAGATGATCAGGTTGCGAAGCGTACGGTTCATAAGATTTCCTTTCGAGGCTGGGTCAGGGTTACCTGGATCACGGTGATGGCTTGCGCCGCCCGGCGCAGGTCATCAGAGTTGCAGGCGCCATCGGCCACCAGGTTATTCGGATGGAATTCGACCGGCGCGAATTTGCTCGATGACATTCTCCGCCCAATCCAGGCTGGCGCGCATCGAAAGGATACATCTGATCATACTGCTCCGGGATGGCGCGCAGATGAGCGGCAAACCCCTCGAACTGGCTAAAATTTCCTCGTCAGAGAGAGAGGCCCAGCAAAGAAGACTTAAACCAGGGGAGCGCTACGCGGCTCACTCAAGGGAGGAGGCCCGAACAACCATTTCAGCAAGTCAACTCGGCCAGTATCTGTTATGTGATACACCTTACGATCCGGCCGTTCAGATTGCGGGATCTTCCCTATCGCCACATAGCCTTGATCGGTCAGGTTGCGCCAGGGCGCGGTAGATCTGGCTCTGGTCAGCCGGCCAGAAATGGCGGATGGAACTGTCGAAGATTTTCTTTTAAATCGTAACCGGAATAGGGATGGTAGTTGAGAAAACCAAGAAAAGCGAATTCAATTGATATATAAGATTTATCCTATATAAGATATATCCTATAATATCCTGTTTGTGCAATCTTGTCAAGCCGTGATAGGTAAGAAAAGGAAGCATTACTCCCTGGAAATAGCGGAGCAATACTTCCTTGCGCTAACAGTCACTGCCTAAAGTGCCTTGAGCTTTTTGATGCGCTGGGCAATCTTGATGGAAACGAAAGCCCAAAAAGTAGACAACAGCAGGATGATGCCCACATTTACCCACATCATCCATTCGGGCCAACTGCTCCACAGGGCGACGAAAACCACCAGGCATGACGGAAATATCATGCCAAACCAAACTGCAAAGCGGTTGTATTTCTGAATTTTTGATTCATTGTCGGTAAAAATTTCACGCTCACCACCGCTGACAACCGGTTTGCGAAAATATTGCCAGCCTCCTAACTGCCCCAGGTATTCCCATCCGTCATCGGTGAACAGGCGCAGATATTCATCTTTGTTCTTCGGCTTGAGCGAGTCCTGAAAGTCAAGCCGATATGTAAATTCCTGCGATTGTCCCTGGATAAAATCATATTGGCCGAGTTGGCGGCGCGTTTCAAGTGCAATCCCTGGCGCGACAGTTCTTCCAGCCAGGCTTCTTCTTTGTCATCCTGCCAGGGCCAAAACCATTTTGATATGCGAACAATGGATTGATTCATACTATGCCTCCATCAAAACAATGCTGAATTACTGAGAAAGGAATTTGGCGATATTCTGACCGTTTTCGACCATGATTAGCAGCCGCTGGATTTGCAGCCGCAGTACTTGCTTGCCTTTAGATGTCAATTTGTAGGTCTTGCGCCGGTCAGACTCGCTCACCATCTCGATCAGGGCTTCTTTCTCGAGCGTGGAAAAGATGGTATAGAGCGTCCCAGCCCCGAGCTGGACGGTGTCCTGGCTGATTTCCTTGACTTTCTGCATCAGGGTATATCCATGCATCGGTTCCACCAAACAGATCATCGTGTAAAAGGTGGTTTCGGAGAGGGGTAAGTAATTGACTGGATCTTCTGTTTTCGCCATATCAAGCTCCCGCATCGTTTGCATTTAATATCGCTATACTTACAGTCGCTATATCAATTATCTATATATTATCATTCCATATAGCGATTGTCAATATACAATCCAGGGCTTTCAACCCGGATTTTCCCCCCATGCGTCTCAATAATCCCTTTGGCAATTGCCAAACCCAAACCCGTGCCGCCGCCTTTGAACTTGGTCCGCCTGCTGGAGTGCAAAGAAACCTTGCTGGTGACTAAGAATTTTTCGAGAACAAGCTCGTGATGATCGGGCCAGATGCCAACCCCACTGTCCTCAACGATCAACTCAATGGCCGGTTTGGGTTGGCCGTTCCCCAGGTCACCAAATCTCCAGTCCAGGCAAATGAGTCCACCATCTGGGGTGTATTTGATGGCGTTATACAGTAAGTTTTGAAAGACATTACGCAGGGCATTACTATCCGGTCAACGACAATTAGAATTCTAATTGTCGTTGACAGAACGACCCGTGAGCAGCGTCTCCCCGGCGCGGGCGTCGTTGATCGCGCCTTTAAGCTGGCGCTCAGGGCGAACTTTCGAGTAGGCGTTGACCCCGATCAAGAGGGCGCGGCAGCCAAAGAAGGTCTCAGTCGTTGCCCAGCTTGCCGGTGATGGTCTCGAAACCCCAGTTCTGCGCCTCGCACAACAAAGGGGCCCGGCTGGCTTCGCCGCCAAAGCCCCACCAGAACAGCTTGGCGTAATCCCACCAGCCGTGCTCGCCAAAGGCGGGCTGATCTACATACAACTCTTTCAACCCCAGGGCAGTCAGCAGGCCAACGATGATCAGGAACGAGGCGACCTGGAAGGCAGCCAGGCGGCGTCTGGGCGTCCACCAGGCTGATTCCCACAGGCGCGGGTTACGATGGGGCAAGGTTCCCCGGGGCACTTCCGCCAGCCGGATTTCTTCGGGCGGGTGCAGGGCTTTACCTCGATCCCGGATAGATTCCAGGGCAAAATCCAGGGCTTTCGTGGCTAGCGCAGGCAGGTCGCCCCAAACAACCGTCAGGATCTTGCCGGCAGCGTCCAGAGCGGTCTTCAGCGCCAGTACTTTGCCATCCAGGGTTTGCACGAAGGCATCCGGCTCAGTATCGATGAAAAACAATATTGAAAAGGTGCTGGATTACTTGCGTTCTATTCACCCCATGGGGCAACAAACAGCCAGATCGGCGAAGCTACAGATACTCAACCGCATCAACAGGTTTTCCAAATTACCCAAAAGCTGAAAGAACGTAGATTATTACTCGATCGTCCAATCAGAATTCATCTTGGTCTCCGAGTGGTACGATGGCCGATTGTGTAATGGATCCAAACCAGTGATCATCTTCGCTATTTTCGCTTGGCGTCGAGGGTATTCCACCTGACGCAGCCTGTCATCACTCAGGTTAGGTGAAATAATAAATCCTTGCCCTGTACTACAGTGATTCATTCAAACTGGTCTTCATGTGTGGTAAACGCAAGATAGTCTGGAAACATCCCCAAAAATTGGATGCAGACGAGGATTAACACACCCTTTACCAGAGCTTAACTGGCTGTTAACCCATTTCGGGTGTTGATAAGATATTCTTGGGTGGTTGATGAGTGAAGCCTTAGTCACACTACAAAATCTGGATGTTCTTCAGATCGAATCCGGAAAAACCGGCTTTTGTTGAATCCTCCACGTTTTTCTCTGCCTGATGGCGGTAAAACACACACTGAACCGTTGACCTTATGTCTTTCCTTTCATCCCTCAAGAACCGCCTGAGACTCCGCTCGCTCAATGCGAAATTATTGTTTCCAATTACAGTGCTGATGCTGGCCTCGCTGCTGACCAGCACACTTGCTTTCGGGTTGGGGACATTGCTAACCCGGAATCAGCTTCTGAATCAACAAATCGAGCAGGATCAAATCCAGATCAGCCAGTCGCTTGCCGGGCGTGTGGATATCGTGCGCAGCGCTGCTGGCATCCTGGCTGCCGACCCCGATTTGATCCAGGCCCTTCAATCTAAGACTGAGGCTAACCTGGCCGTGATTGACAAACGGGCTGTGCTGGTACGCAGCCGGTTCCAGTTGGACCTCATCCAGGTTTACAGCCCATCCGGGGAGGCCTGGGCAAACCTGGTGTTGGCTGAGTTGTATCGCGTCTCATCGCTGCTCGACAAAATCCCAACCAACACCACAACCGTGGTAGCTGTTGACGGAAATCTATTGCTGCTTTCCCGAAGCTCGATTCCAAACGGGGGCGGCGTGATCATCACAGGCATTGACCTGGGGAGCGAGCTGGCGCGCATCGCCTCGGATCAAAGATTGGTTGCCGATTTGTTCGTTCGCTTCGCAAATATCGAGGAGAGCAGCCTGCCAGCCGGAGATGTACTTGACGAGAAGGCTGCCATCAGCCGCGAGCGGCCTCTTCAACTGGGAGATTCCATGGCCTCACTGGTTGTACGGCGGCGGACTGCCGAAATCACCCAAGTGACCCAGACAGGTCTGCTGGTGATGATTGCCAGCTCGCTGCTGACCACCGGGTTGCTGTTGGCGCTTGCCAGCCGGATCACCCCTGCCATGATTGAACCCATCCGCGAGTTGGCGCGTATTGCCCAGGCGGTTGCTATCTACCATGAATTCGACGTTATCCAACCGGTCAATTCGCCAAAATCTCTGTTGAATATTGGGGTTGACGACGAGATTGGGCAGCTCACGACTGCTTTCAGCAGCATGTTGATCGAGCTGCGTGACCTGACACACAGCCTGGAACAAAAAGTCGCCGCGCGCACGCTGCAACTGGCGGCTGCATCGGCGGTCGCACGCACTGCCAACTCCAGCCTGGAGATGGAAACGGTTCTGCAAACCACGGTAGATATGATCTGCCAACAGTTCGGCTTTTATTTTGCGGGAGTTTTCATCGTCGAGCCAGACAAATCCTCGGCGGTCTTACGCGCCGCCACCGGCCAGGTGGGCGATATCTTCGATGACAACACCTATCTTTCTTTGCCGCTCAACCGGGTTTCGCATGTCACCAACACCATTCAAACTGGGCAGGCGATCATCACCCAGGATATAAGCCTATCGAAGACTTACCTGCCTCATCCGATGCTTCCCAATACCCGCGCCGAAGCAGTTTTCCCTCTCGTACACGCTGGCAACGTCATCGGCGCACTCGATATCCAGGCTGCATCAACCCAGGTCTTTACAACCGATCTGCTCGAAACATTTACAACCCTTTCGGCGCAGGTCGCAGTGGCAATACAGAATGCCCAATTATTCCGCCAGCAGCGCGAGATCGCCAGCCGCTTGGCCGAGATTGATCACCTGAAATCCCAATTCCTTTCCACGGTGACGCACGAGCTGCGCACCCCGCTCAACGCGATCATCGGCTTTTCAAAGGTGCTCATCAAGGGCTTGGATGGCCCATTGAATGAAGTTCAAGGGCGCGATCTGAACGCGATCTATGAAAGCGGTCAGAATCTATTGAGTATGATTGACGACATCTTGGATTTTTCGCGCATCGAAGCCGGGCAAATGTCGCTCAATATTCAGCCGGTTGATCTGCGCCGCGAGATCATTGGGATGACCGGGCAGATCGAGGAATGGATCGGCGACAAACCCATCCGGTTGGAGCTTGACATATCCACTCACATGCCTTCAATTCAAGGCGATGTGGCGCGCCTGCGCCAGGTGCTGCGCAACCTGCTGTCGAATGCAGTCAAGTTCACTCGTTCGGGATGTGTTTCGATCTCGGCGATCTATAACCCTCAATGGGTGGTCATCAACATCAAGGATACCGGCATAGGGATTGCTCCCGATGATATAGATAAACTCTTCCGTCCATTTTCGCAGGTAGATGGCTCCTCCAGCCGCCGGTATGACGGCACTGGCCTGGGGTTGAGCATTGCCCGCTATCTCATCGAGCTGCACGGCGGAAAAATTTGGGCTGAAAGCACCCTCGGAGCCGGCTCGACCTTCTCATTCGTCCTGCCCATCAAACAAACAAGCAATGAAAAGACAACTCATGCACCGGAGGTAACTCAATGAAAAAGTTGATCGGTTTTTTTTTGATCGCTTTGCTGGCCCTCGAAGCCTGCCAGCGCCAACCGGTTACCACTCAGCCCCCGACAGTGACGCCGTTGATCGGGAAGCTGACTTTCGCCGGGAGCACGACCCTCCAACCGCTCATCGCTAAAATCGGCGATACATTCCAGGAGGCAAACCCACAGGTGACGCTCGATATCGCCGCCGGCGGCTCTGTGGTTGGGATTCAGGCGGTCCATGATGGTTCGGTGGACATTGGGATGGCTTCGCGGGCTTTGAGTGCGGAGGAAGCCCAGGGGATCAATCAATTCCAAATCGCCACCGATGTGATTGCGATTGTGGTGCATCCCGACAACCTGGTGGAAAACCTGACTATCGAACAACTCGCTGACATTTACATGGGCAAGATCACGAACTGGAAGGATGTCGGCGGCCCTGATGAGACGATTATTCCAGTGGCGCGCGAAAAAAGCTCGGGGACGCGCGGCGCTTTCGACGAGCTTGTCCTCGAAAAGCAGGAACCGACAGCTCCCGGCCTGCGCACCACCGTGACGGCTGGCGACATGGCGGCTCTGGTCAGCAGCGATGTCGCCGCGATCGGCTATGTGGGCTTTGGCAACCTGGAGCCTTCGGTTAAAGCCATTCAGATCAACGGGGTTGCCCCCTCCGAGGTTGCCGCGGCCCAAAAAACCTACCCGCTCACCCGCCCGCTGCTGTTGCTCACCGGCCCGCTCTCTCAGCCGCTCGCCAACGATTTCATCAATTTCACTCTCAGTGCAGAGGGTCAAAAACTGGTCGAGGAATTTGGTTGGGCGCCGGTCAAATAATGACGGAAAAGGTTTTTTATCACAACACACAAACTTCCCAAGCGAATCTTTGCCCTTCCAGGTTCGACGTGAAGAGTAACCAAATTTTGGGGTATGCGGGCGGCGGAGCCGCCCGCATACCCCAAAATTTGGCCTCCTTATTCGAAACAGGTTAATGAATGTTTAACGTTTGGATAAGGTTTTGTAAACGTTTGTGCGCCGTGTCTGTGGGCAAACAATGAAAGATATAATCTTTTAGAGAATTCATCCCATCTTCCAACTGGCGGCAAACGTCCCATTATGCACACCCCTCGGGCCAATTGGGCCATTTTCATCCTCTACAGTTTCACTGTTCTGGTCATCTTTGTCGTGGCGTTGATTTCCCCTGCGCTGCGCCAGACCTTCTATGCGCCCCTGCGCGATTGGATCCTGCCCAAGCCAAAACCGATCGAAATCTCGGTGTTGTATTCCACTGAAAAAGAAGCCTGGCTCAACGAAGTCATCGCCGATTTCGAAAAGTCGGATGCCCGTGTCAATGGCCGCCCGGTGCAGGTGACGCTGGAAAAGATGGGCTCGCGCGAGATTTATTTGTCCGTACTCGACGGGACGCGTAAACCCGACGTGATCAGCCCGGCTAGCTCACTGCAAATCGCCATCCTGCAAGATCAATCGGCCGGGAAATTCCCGGTTCCGGTGGTCAACCTGGCTGACAGGCAATCCTGCCGCTCGATCGTAACCACCCCATTGGTGGTCGTAGCCTGGCAAGAGCGCGCCGATGTGTTATGGGGGGGCAATCCAAACAGCCACATGTGGACCCGGCTTCAAGAAGCTGTCCTCAATCCGCAGGGTTGGAATTCCTACGGTCATCCTGAATGGGGCTATCTCAAGTTCGGTCACACCGACCCATTGAAATCGAACAGTGGGTTCATGACCATCCTGTTGATGACCTACAACTACATTGGAAAAACCAGCGGGTTGACTTCTGCCGACATCCTTTCGGATACAGCCTACCAACAGTGGTTCCTGGATTTCGAGAGTACCATCACCCAGTTCGAGCAAAGCACTGGCCCGCTCATGCAGAAGATGGTTGCCTACGGCCCGAGCACCTTCGATATGGTGGCTGTCTACGAAGCGACAGCCATCGAGCAAGCCGAGAATGCCGTGGGACGTTACGGCGAGCTGCGCGTGTATTACCCGCCCGCCACCGTTTGGAGCGACCATCCATTCTGCGTGCTCAACGCCGACTGGGTGACGCCCGAAAAAGCCGAGGCATCCAATCTGTTCATTGACTATTTGTCCAGCAAGCCGGTGCAGGAAATTGCTTTGATGAAATACGGTTTTCGCCCGGTGGATCCATCCGTTGTCTTGACTCAACCCGGCAGCCCATTCGAGCGGTATACCGCCAATGGTTTCCAGGCTGATCTTTCGGGCTTACCCACGGTGGAGGTCCCGTCCGGCAATGTGCTCAACACACTGCTCGAATTTTGGTCGCGTAACGTGCAGCGATAACAAGCACAGCGGGTCACAAATAGCGGCACTCAGGCTGCTGGAATTTAGGAGAGATAGAGCATGAAACGCTTACAGGTTACATTAGCCGTAATGATGACTTTTTCACTGCTTATTTCAGCCTGCCAGGGCGGCATTTCGCTTGGCAAGAAGATCACAGTCAGTATCGTGTATGGCTCGGAAAAGCAGGCCTGGCTCGAGCCGCTGGTGGCGGAATACAATGCGGCCAATCACAAGACCGCCGAGGGTTCGACCATCGTGGTCGAAGCGACCCCCATGGGGTCTATCGAATCGGTGGATGCGATCATCGGCGGAACCATGCAGCCGACTGTGTGGAGTCCGGCATCCTCCGTATACGTGCCGGTAGCGAACGCCGAGTGGCGCAAAACCCATTCTGATGATCTTGTCGCGGACAATCCCAAGGATTTGGTGCTCAGCCCGGTGGTGATTGCGATGTGGGAGCCGATGGCGCGCGCTCTGGGATGGCCCGATAAACAGCTTGGCTGGGCTGATATCGCCGGGCTGGCGGTTTCCGACGAAGGTTGGGCGGCCTATGGGTACCCGGAATGGGGCGTCTTCAAGTTCGGGCATACCCATCCTGGCTACAGCAACAGCGGCATTGTTTCGATCATTGCCGAGGCCTACGCCGGCGCAGGCAAGCAGCGCGGCCTGACCTTGGACGATCTGAACGATCCCAAGGTCAGCCAGTTTATGGTTGCTGTGGAAAGCAGCATCATCCACTACGGCGTGAGCACCGGCTTCTTCGCTGACCGCATGTTCGAGCGCGGCCCATCTTACCTGAGCGCGGCGGTGATGTACGAAAACCTGGTGGTTGCGCAGGAAAGCAAGCGCATCGAAGGAACCAGCCAGCAGCTTCCGGTAGCGGCGATCTACCCTAAAGAGGGCACGTTCTGGTCGAACCACCCGTATGCCATTCTCAACGCGCCCTGGGTCACCGCAGAACACAAAGCAGCCGCGCAGGATTTCGAGGCTTTCTTGCTCGATAAGCCTCAGCAGCTCAAAGCCATCGAGCTGGGTTTCCGCCCGGCAGACCCGTCTATCCCGCTTACCTCGCCATTGGATCCCCAACATGGGGTTGATCCCGCCCAGCCCAAGACGGTGCTCGAGATTCCCCCGGCCGAGGTGATCTCGGCGATCGAGGCGCTCTGGAAACAGGTCAAAAAGCCGGTGGATCTGGTCTTGGTGGTGGATACTTCGGGCAGCATGGCTGGCTCGAAAATCACGGCGGCGCGCAGTAGCCTGATGCAGTTCATCAGTTTGCTGGATGACCGTGATCGGATCGAGATCATTACGTTTAACAGCGATCTGCTCACTCTCACCGATTTGTCCCCGGTGAGCGAAAAACGCCAGGATGCCATAACGCGCGTTTCGGGGATCATCGAAAGCGGCAACACCCGGCTGTATGATGCCACGCTGCTGGCGTATCAGGAATTGCAGGATAAAGCTGATCCCAAACACATTCGCAGCATCGTGATCCTGTCAGATGGGCAGGATACCGCTTCAGAGAAAACGTTGAACGATGTGCTGGCGGTCATTGGAACCGGCAACCTGGAGGGCGGTAACGCCATCAAGATGTTTACGATAGCTTTCGGTGATGATGCCGATAAAGACATCCTCAAGCAGATTGCCGAAGCCACCGGCGGCAAGCAATACGACAGCACGCCGGAGAACATCAACAAAATCTACTCAGAAATCGCCACTTTCTTCTAAACGCCTATGCTTCGCAATCCTTTCGATACCGTTCCATCCCCTTTCGTGGCGGCCCTGCTGCATCCGCTCAACCTGGCTGTGTTGGCGCTGGCCGCCGCGGCCGGGCTTTGCTCGTGGTGGGTCTTTTTCCCGTTGGGTCTCCTGCTATGGGGGATCATGTTTCTCCTGGTCTATCGTGACCCGGCGCTGCGCCTGCGTCACACCGTGCAGCAGCGCACCTCCCTCACCAAACGTTTTCAGGAGCGCTTCGACCGTGTGGAACGCAGCCAGGTTGCGGTGTTCAATGCCCTCACTTCGGCGAAACCCAATGTAAGGCGCGCCTTGCAACCTGTCCAGGATGCCATCGGGCAATTGACCGACCGGGCCTACAGTTTGTGCGTGCGGATGACAGCCCTCGAAAACCACCGCCTGGTGACGCAAGCCAACCGAAACCCGGCGGATGATCTGGCGCAGGTGGAACAGAAAATCGCAGCCACCTCCGACCCGATGGTAAAAAGGGAATATGAGGAAACCCGCCGGGCTTTGCAGGTGCGGATTGCTAATATGCAAGCCATCACGGTACTGCTCGACCGCTCTGATGCGCAGCTCACTAGCCTGTCCAGCGCGCTAGACGAGCTGCAAACCGATATCATCCGTGTGCAAATTCTGGATGTGAAAGCCATCCGCACCGAGCTGCCTGGCCTGCTGGCAAAAATTCGCACCCAGATGGTTCAATTGAGAGAATTCGAAGAACAGGCCGCACACTCAAAGGTATGAATATGATCAAAACCTTCGAAGCGTTGTTCCTCCTGGCATTGGATGAAGCGGATGGCGAGATTGTCAAATCGATTGCGAACGATGTAGAATCCGCTCTCGCGGGGGCAGTTCTGGTAGAGCTGGTTTTGGAAAAGCGCATCGAGCTGGCAGATGAGCGGATTGTCGTTACCGATCAAACCCCCATGGGCCACCCTGTTTTGGATAAAGCCCTGTTTGATATTCTCGACTCAGCCCGGCCGCGGAAGCTGAAATACTGGATCAACACCCTGACCTATCAGGAGCTTGGCGACGAAGTGGGCCATCAACTGGTAGAGCAGGGGATTCTGACCCGGAAGAAAAAGCGGCTGCAATTGGTGGCCCCATCTGGTGAAAACGCCGGAGGAAATATATCAGTCAAATATGGCCTGAAAAACCGTTTGCGGGGAATTCTGCTGGCAGGCCAAGATCCGGAGCTATCTGAAAAGATACTCCTGGCTTTTCTGTACTATGGCGATCTGGTCAAACTGGTTTTCACGCATGGTGAGCGCAAGACAGCTCGAAAGCGCCTCCAAAAGTTGATTGCGAGCGAGGCAGGCAGCGGCCTTAGCGAATCTCTGGAGGAGATTGTCGCCGTAGCTTGCCAGCCGAAACGGTAACGAGGTTCTTCCGTTTTTGGCGGGAGCTCTTCCAGACCTGGAAGGTTTCCCATTTTCTGTTAGGATAAGAGTGGGGGAAGAGGTAAGAAGCAGTCCAATTATTCAGACGTTGCCCTCAAGAGAGCGGGAATTTGATCGGCGATATCGTCGCGCACCCGGCGGAAGGCAGCCAGGATTT
>DYIZ01000225.1 GCA_020723385.1 Candidatus Aquidulcis sp. | reverse complement strand
CAATCTCCGTCCCATCCGGCGACCAGGCCGCAGAGAGCAGGTCACGATAGACTTCGCGGATTTCCCCGTTCGAGAGAGATAAGACGTGGGCATTATGCACCCGGACGGATTCGTCCGGCGACATATCCTGGATCAGGATTTGCTCCCCGTTGGAGGCCCATTCCACGCCACTGGCGATCCAATCGAGGGGGAAGGCTTGCTCGACGCCGCTCCCATCGCTGCGCAGGATGGTCACGACGCTGCGCTTGTCACTTGTTCCAGCGACAGGGTGAAGGGCGGCGACAGCCAGGCGCGTCCCATCCGGCGACCAGGTTGGGTCGATCCAGGGGTACGCCAGCAGCGTGTCCGTGACGCCCGCGCCGAGTTCAACCGGGGCAGCGCCATCCAGCCCTACGCTCCAGATTTCCAGCTCACCGTGCAGGTAGCTGACGCCGCTCTGTCCGTTGGGAACCACCAGGTAGGCAATCCTTTGGCCGTCCGGCGACCATACCGGGGGCAGGCAGACACCCTTTGGCTTGCATTCCGCCAGCCGGCGTTGGTTGGAGCCATCGGCGTTCATGATATAAATCGCCGGCTGGCCTTCCCGGTCAGAGAGAAAGGCGATCGGGCCGCTGACGCTGGTTGCCGGGGCGGTTGACGCAGTTGGCGCTGGCGCCCAGGTGCCCGCTGCGTCATAGCCTTTGCCGTCGGTTAACGCGGTCAGCGTAGCGGAGGCCAGATCATAAAACAATAGCGTACTTTTCGGCCAGCGGTTGGAGTAACTGGAGCGGCCAGAATGGCCCGTCGAAACGAGCACTTGCTTCCCGTCCGGCGAGTATTCCATGCCTTCCAGATATTCGGCGGCTAGAGCAATGCTCCTGACCTGGCCGGTGGAGACGGTCACGAGATACAGGCCGGCCTCATCCCCATTATTTGTCGTTCCAAAGACGGCGATCTCAGTCCCATCCGGTGACCAAACGGCAAGTTCCGGCGTTGTACCGGCTGGCAACGGGCCAACGGGACGCGATGTGCCGTCCAGCTTGACAATCAAGACCTGCCCAGACTGGGCAGGGACAACGACAATCTCCGTCCCATCCGGCGACCAGGCCGCAGAGAGCAGGTCACGATAGACTTCACGGATTTCCCCGTTCGAGAGAGATAAGACGTGGACATTATGCGCCCGGATGGACTCATCTGGCGATATGTCCTCGATCAGGATTTGCTCCCCGTTGGGGGACCATTCCACTGCACCGGATATCCACTCGAGCGGGAAGGCTTGCTCAACGCCGCTCCCATCGCTGCGCAGGATGGTTATGACGCTGCGCTTGTCGCTGGCGCCGGCGACTGGGTGAAGGGCGGCGACAGCCAGGCGCGTACCATCCGGCGACCAGATTGGGTCGTTCCAGGGATATGCCAGCAGTGTATCCGTAACCCCCACGCTAAGTTCAACCGGCGCAGCGCCATCCAGCCCCACGCTCCAGACTTCCAGTGGGCCGTGCCGGTCGCCGTTCAGGCCGTTGGGAACCACTATGTAGGCGATCCTTTGGCCGTCCGGCGACCACACTGGGGACAGGCAGGTATCCCTTGGCTTGCCCCCTGCCAGTCGGCGTTGGTTGGAGCCATCGGCGTTCATCACATAGATCGCAGGTTTGCCATCCCGGTCGGAGAGAAAGGCGATCAGGCCGGCGCCGTTATCGCGGCGAACCGGGTTCGCAAGAGGCTGTGTGGCTGTCACGCTGGCGGTCGGCGCCGGGGTGACCGTGGCAAGCACGGGTGTGTTGGTCAGTGAAATCAGCGTATTCGTGGCAGGGATGGGTGTGTTGGTCGGTGAAACCAGCGTATTCGTGGCGGGGATCGGCGCGGGCGTCGCCGCCGGTGCGCAACCGGCGAGTAGGCCTAAAAGGATGGTAAAAACGATTAATATCTTTTTCATGACATGCTCCATTATGGTTTTAAACCCCACAAAATGATTGCCTGACCCTTGTTTACACTGGATGCTAGGAGTGCGCCATCCGGCGAGAACGCGAGAAAATAGATATATTCATCGTGACTATCGAGGGTGCGCAGTTCCTCCCCGCTCTTTGCATCCCATAACTTAATCAATCCATCTGCGCTTGCCGAGGCCAGGAGGCTGCCATCGGGTGACAGCGCTAAACCATAAACGTAAGCTCCATGACCCTTAAGTGTGCGTAGCTCCTGTCCACTTTCGATGTCCCAGAATTTTATCGTCAGATCGCCGCTTGACGAGATAAGTTTCTTACCATCCGGTGTAAAGACCAGGCTATACACATTCCCGCGATGTCCGCTGAGTGTGCGTAGCGCCTGCTTGCTTTCCATATCCCAGAGGGTGATGTCGGTGTTACCTTCAGCATTTCCTGAAGCCAGTAATGCGCCGTTGGGTGAGAAAGCCAGACTGCCAATCGGGCTATTGGGCGCTTGAAGGATGTACAACTCTTGGCCGCCTTTTGCATCCCAGATGGTGATCGTACCTTCAAGGTCACCGGAAGCTAGTAACAAACCATCCGGTGAGAAGGCAACTTTCATCACGAAAGATTTGCGTTTGCTGAGGGTATGGATGATCTGCCCGTTTTTCACATCCCATACCCCGATGGTGTTGTCAGGATTGCCCACTGCCAGTAGTTCGCCATTTGGGGAGAAGGCCACGTTGTATACGCGCGCCCCCGGTTCTGTCAGGGTATTTAATTTCTGGCCACTCTGGATATCCCACAGCGATAAAACGAGATCACCACTCAGGGATGCCAGGTGAGCGGTACCGGGTAAAAAGACCAGGCCGGTCACACCGTCCTTGTGTCCAGTGAGGGTTGCCAAGGCTTCGATCTGATCCACATTGGATAATAAAATCGCAGCTTGCTCAAAATCTTTACTTGTCGTGGCGGGAGGTGTGGCGTCATTCAACGCCCAGACTTGTACGCCTTCCTCCGAAACACCAAATGCCAACAGTGTGCCATCTGGAGAGAAAGTCACTGTCCTCACCTCATGCTGGTTTCTCAATACCAGCACAGCTTGACCGGTTTTTAGATCCCAGAGCCGCAGGGTCTTATCATCACCAGCCGAAGCCAGCAGTGAACCGTCTGGTGACAGAGCCATTTCATAAGGCGCGCTGACATGTCCGGGCAGTTCTTTGACCACTTGCTGGCTTTCCAGATCGAAAAATTCGATCACATTGCGGGTGCTGGCAATCACCAGGGATTTGCCATCCGGGGTGAAGAGAATGTCATGGTAATCGAAGCGCTCGGTGGTATGACTGAAAGTTGCCGTTTCCTTCCAGGTAGCCGTCTCCCAGGTTTTCATCACGTTGCCGGGGCGCTCATAGCTAACCAGCAGCGTCTTGCCATCCGGGGAAAAGACCAAATTGGAAATATATTCGTAGTCGCTGTTCAAGTCGGCAACCTGCTGATTCGTTTCGAGGCCGAAGATAAGCAGTTTTTTACCGAAGCCCCCGACTGCCAGGAACTTGCCATCGGGCGAAATGGCTGTCTGGTAAACCTGCTCGCCGAAGGGGAAGGTAAACCGTTCTTTTCCATCCCATTCCAGACCTTTCACTTCGCCGGCGAAGTTGGTCGTGACAATCATCTTCCCATCGAGAGAAAGCGCCAGTGTCCCGGAGAAGTTGGTTTTTCCAACAGCATCGCGCTTGAAACCACTTTGCGGAGCCAGAAAAGCGGTTTTCTGCCAGGTTCCCCGCTCCCACAGGTTCACTTCCCCGCTCGCATCGCCGCTGATCAGGGTGCGACTGTCAGGCGAGAAAACCAGGGCGTTGAGCATTGACTCAGGCAGTTCCGGCGCCACGATCTGTTTGAGTTGGGAGACATTCCCGACGCTGATGACGGTACTGGAGGACGGTTGCTCAGGAGCCAGTGTCTCTGTAGGCGGAAGTGGTGTCGTGGTTGCTGGAATCGGCGTCACTGTGATGAGTACGGGCGTGTTCTTGGTGATGGTCGGTGTTGGGATGGCGCCGTTCTGGCAGCCGACTAACAGAAAGGAACAAAGAACCAGTGCCAAAATCAGGCGAGAGAGGGATGGCATAGTTTTTCCTTGAGAGTAACGAATTTAGCAAGTCAACTGGATGATTGTGTTTCATTTTTCCCCGCCGGCTGGATGGAGACCAGGGTCAAACCCAGGTCACGGATTCGCGCCAGGACGCCATGCAAAGCGGCCTGGTCTGGAACCGCACCGGTGAGCAGGCTGTCGCCAGCCTGGTTGGTAATGGCAAACTCATCGAACCAATCTGACCAGCGCGGGTCGAGTTGACCCCTGACGCGAATCTGGTAGCAAATGGGTTCCTGATTGAAAGATGAAAGCATAGCGCAAGAATACTCCCTGCTGATGACAATGTCATCACCAAGTAGGTGAGGCAGGTGGGTGAATTTACGCAAAAATGACCAGGAAGCCTGGTCATTGTAAAGCAGTGCGGCGCGCTATCTGGGATGATCACAATAGCTTCAATTCCCTGGCCCGGGCGATAGCGGCGTAGCGGTTGTGAGCATTCAGTTTACGGTACAGGCTCTTGACGTGGGTGCGAACCGTGTTTGTCGAGACAACCAGCTTTTCAGCAATTTCTGGCGCGTCCAGGTCAGTGGCTAACAGGCGGAGAACTTCCAATTCGCGCTTGCTGAAAGGTTCGGGCAGTGCTATGGTCATAGGTTTTTCCACTGGGTTGACATGTTGGGCAAAAGCAGCCAGCAAGCGGCGGGTAAAGTTTGGGCAGATGGCCTGGCGCTCTGCCAGGCGGAGCAGCTTTTCCATCGCCCGGCCTTCGCGCAGAAAGGTCATCATCCGGTTTTCGGGTTCGGACAGGGTCAGCGCCTGGGTCAAGGCCGCCATCGCCGACGCTTCATCCCCAATGGCCTGCAAAGCCAGGGCGCGAAAAACATGCACGCGCACAGCCAGCCGGGCAACCGACTCACTCATCCCGGCCAACACTTTATTCAGCGCTTCCAGCGCGGCGGCGGGCTGCCCGGTTTTGAGCAGCAGGCGCGCTTTCAACATCAGGGGATATTCTGTTTGCCCCTCGTCATAAACCCGGAGGTGTTCCCGCACAGCGGTCTCATCCAGCGGTTCACGATCCAACAGCCCATCCACAATCAGGCTGACCACCATCTGCTCCACCCAGGGCGAGATATTGGCGGCCAGTTCCTGGGCGCGCCGATAAACCTGCATGGCCTGGGTCGGATCAGCTTGAAACATCAAGGTGTGCCCCAGGTAATTGCGGCACATCACTTCTGTGCCAATTTGCCCCAAGCGCTCACTCAACGCCAGGCCTTTGAATCCCAACTGACTGGATTTCTCCATCTCATCCCATTCGATGTAAATGCGCGCCAGGATGGCGTAATTCATGGCAACCGCCAGGATTTCCTGCCCGGCGCGCCTCTGGTAGTCGTCTGTAACCGTCAGGGCTTGCTGGCAAACCTGGTGCGCCTCGCGCAAACGACCTGCGCTCAGGTGCCCCATGGCAAGTGCGGCCGAAACCATCACCACCGAATGAGGCCTATCCGCCTGGAGCGCCAGTTCCAGGGCATGCTCCAGAATCGGCATAGCGTCAGGGTTATAGCCGTCTTTTGAGAGAATATCCCCCCACTGCGCCAGATTTGCCGCGCGCATTTCCACTTCTTCGGGTGGCAGCCATATTTCTGCTTGCTGTGCGTGGTAGACAGTGTTCGCTACATCTCCCTGCAAGCCATAAATATCAGCCCAGGCGGCTTCAAGATGGCCGCGCAGCCGACCTTTCTCGGCGCTTTCGGGCATATTCTCGACGTTTGCAGCAACGGTTTCCAGGATTTGGTATGATTTCTGGAACTGGTTATTTCCCAGCAAATAGGCGCGAGCGATCCCCAGCCAGGGCTTGTCAATAACCATCGAAACGGGGATGGCTTCCAATTTTCGGACGGCCGCCCCTACTTCATCATGATTGAAGAGCAGGAAGATGTTGCCAGCAACCAGTCGTTCCGCCATTTGGATGTCGCCCGCTTCCAGTGCATAGTGCAGCGACTCCAACCGCCGCCCTTGACTGCTATGCCAGACGGCGGCGCGACGCTGAAGTTCGGTGGTCAACCCGGGGTGAACCTGCCCCAGTTTGATGCGTAACAAATCTGAAAACAGGTGATGGTAGCGATACCAATTGCGCTCCTGATCAAGCGGTAGCAAGAACAGGTTGGATTGTTCCAGTTGAAGCAGGGTGGCCTGACTGTTACTGCGACAAGTCACTTCGTCACACAGAGCAGCGTTCATCTGGTCAAGCACCGATGTTTTGAGCAGGAAATCCTGCACATCCGGGATTTGCTTTTCGAGCACCTCTTGAATCAGGTAATCAGCTATGAAGCGATGGCTGCCTGCCAGGCTGGTAATGATCACTTGCGGGTTGGGCTGCCCTTGCATGGAAAGCGCAGCCAGTTGCAGACCGGCAATCCAGCCTTCGGTACGAGATTCCAACACGCTGATGGCTTGCTCGGTCAGGCCCAATCTCATGCAATTATTCAAAAATTCGGCTGCTTCTCGAGGGGTGAAACGCAAATCGGCGGTGCGGATTTCGTTTATCTCGCTGCAGGCACGCATGCGTCCGAGCGGCCAGGGCGGGTCGGTGCGGCTGACCAGGACAAGATGAATATTTTCGGGCTGGTGATTGAGCAAGAATTGGGGCACAGCCTGGATGACAGGCCGGACAATAACATGGTAATCATCCAGGGCAAGCAGGAAGGGCGTTGAAACGGCGGCGATTTCAGCCGCCAGCATTTCGAGAAAATGGATTGGAACCGGGTCGAAATCCTGTGGGTTAGCAGCGCCCAGGGTCTCGAGCAGGTCTGCGCCAAATCCTGGCTGAACCGTCTGAATGGTGCGCACCAGGTAGGTGAGAAAGCGCAGCGGGTCGTTATCCAGTTCGTCGAGCGCCAGCCAGGCGAAAGGTCGCCCGCATTGGCGCAACCATTCGCTGGCCAGGGTGGTTTTTCCAAAGCCGGTGGAGGCCGAGACCAGGGTTAGTTTGCCATCCAGCCCGGTATTGAGCTGTTTGAGCAGGCGCGGACGCGGAACCAGTCCAGGACGCAGAGCGGGAAGCTGGAGTTTGGTCAGGAGAAATGAGGGGGGCATAGCATTTTTATTATAGCCTATGAGTGCTCTGAATAACCCCGAAGATCTTTCAGCACCACTCTTCTTCCAACCTGCCAACCTTCAACAAATCCTCGGCAGCATTTCCCCAGCCAAAACATCCACAATCCGCGTGCTTCCCACGGTGGTTTTCATCAACACGCGCCCCGGCGGCTCAGCCTTGA
>DYIZ01000224.1 GCA_020723385.1 Candidatus Aquidulcis sp. | reverse complement strand
ACGGGAAATATTGACCCCCAGCGGCTGAGAGAGGCGGCGGCAGATTTGGCTGCCGGGGGCGCGGCCGCCCGGAAGTGGCTGCCCCGCCGCGGGGCGGGCGAGTCGCCTCGTCTGAAAGCGTTGCTGCCGGTGGATGTCTTCGTCCAGCCTGCCGATCTCGATCCCATCCTCGACATCGCCCGGCAGTATGGGTTAACCGTCATCGAGGATTCGTGCGAAGCGCTGGGAGCCGAATACGAGGGCCGCAAAGCGGGTACGATCGGCGATTACGGCGTGTTCGCGTTCTACCCGAACAAGCAGATCACCACCGGCGAGGGCGGTTGCATCGTCACCGATGATGACCAGGCTGCCAATTTCATGCGGGCGCTGCGCAACCAGGGCCGCGCCCCTGGCGACACCTGGCTCCAGCACACCTACCTGGGTTACAACTACCGCCTCGACGAGATGAGCGCCGCGCTGGGCCGGGTGCAGATGGGGCGGCTGGACGAGCTGCTGCGCAAGCGCGAGCAGGTGGCGGCCTGGTACGCCGAGCGGTTGGCCGAGATTCCCGGCGTCGAAGCCCCCAAGCTGGCTGCCACAACGACGCGGGCGAGCTGGTTCGTGTACGTGGTGCGCTTTGCACCGGGCATCAACCGCGATGCGGCTGCAGCGGATCTCGGGTCGCGCGGCATCCCGGCGAGACCGTATTTCATCCCCATTCATTTGCAGCCCTACATGGTCGAGCGTTTCGGTTACCGTGAAGGCGATTTCCCCGTCACCGAAGATTTGGGCCGCCGCGGGCTGGCGCTGCCTTTCTCCGGGGTGATGACGGAAGCGCAGGTGGATGAGGTGTGCTGGGCGATAGATGAGATATGCAGGGAGAAAGGTAAACAGGTAAAAAGGTAAACAGGTACCCAGGTAAACAGGTAAAAAGGTAAACAGGTACCCAGGTAAACAGGTATTGTCCTGCTGATCCGATTACCTGATCACCCGATTACCTGATTACCTGTGTACTGTATACCTGTGTACTCGCCCCCTTTCCCCAAGGAGCATTCCATGAACATTTCAATGTGGCTAAAAGCATTACGTATCATCCCACGCATTGACAAAGATGAGTGGAACCACCTGGATATCATCTCGAAGTGGCTGATCTCCACGCGGGCGGCAGTGCTCATTATGACCTTCCTCTCGGCGGCGATTGCGGGGATACTGGCCTTTCGCGCCGGGAAGCCGGATTTCTGGCTGTGGCTGCTGGCGGCGTTTGGGCTGGTGATGGCGCACGCCACCAATAACCTGTTCAACGATTACACTGACTACGTCAAAGGCGTTGATAACGACAATTATTACCGCGCCCAATATGGCCCGCAGCCGCTGGTGCATGGCTTGTTCAGCAAACGCCAGCAGTTGACCTATTTTGCCGTCACTGGGCTGATCGCGCTGGCGGCAGGCGTGACGCTGCTCTTCCTGCGGGGCGGGCTGACGTGGCTCTTCCTGGGATTAGGCGTGTTTTTCGTGCTGTTCTACACCTGGCCGCTCAAGTTCATCGCTCTGGGTGAGCTGGCAGTGCTCATTGTGTGGGGGCCGCTGATGATCGGCGGCGGGTATTACGTCATCACGGGCGAATGGAAATGGGACGTCATCCTGGCCAGCCTGCCGTATGCGCTCGGTGTGACCACCGTCATCTTTGGCAAGCACATTGACAAGAGCAAAGAGGACCGCATACGGCGCATTTACACCTTGCCGGTGATCATCGGCGAGAAGGCCGGGCGGGCGGCGATGATGGCGATGTTCGTGCTGCAATACCTGACGGTGATTTACCTCGTATTGACGGGATTCTTCACCCCGGTGATGCTCGTCGTCCTGCTGGCGATTCCCACCTTCCTGCGGGTATTCCCGATGTTCCGCGCTTCCAAACCCGCCGAAAAACCGGCCAATTATCCCGATGTGTGGCCGAATTATTTCGTAGCGGCTGGCTTTATTCACAATCGCGCTTTCGGCATCTGGTTCCTGCTGGGTTTGATCGTGGATGCGGCGCTGAAGGTGTGGGTGCTGAAATAGCGACTGCCGACAGATGCTGACCGACCGCCGACCGCAATGCCAGTTGCGGTCGGTTTTTTATCACCATGGGGATAATTGGCGGGTTGCTAATAAATACAAATTAATCCAAATCTCATTTGACGCTCATTTTGATAAAATATTTTTGATATTGTGCCATTCATCCCTACGATGTTTCATAGCAGGTGGAAACTATGAAAATCAAGCTAACGGTTCTGTCACTTGTCATCCTGGGATCGCTTGCGTTCCATGCCGCTTTTGCTTCCTCTCCGGACGAAAGTGCATGGCTCCAACCCTATCTGTTTCGAGCGGAGCAGCCCGCTGTGTTCGCTCCTATCCCTGCCGTCGCTGACATCATTGTAGATGGCGATCCCTCAGATTGGAGGCCGTGGATGCGCCTCTGGCGGGAAGAGGCCGAAGACCCCAACATCCCTGAAGAAGTAGATATTATCGAGATCTATTTCATGAGCACGCCCACCCACATGTACTGGCGGTTCGATACGGCCTTGTTGACCGACTGGGAGCAAATCGGAGATGTGGCGATTTGTATGGACACTGACAATGATCCGGCAAAGAATGCGCCATGCGGCCCGTGCAGCGACGATTACATCATCCGTGTTGATCCATCCGGCCAACAACCGGTCGAATTATGGGATTCAGAAACCTGCGACCTTGTGCCAACATCGAATGTCGAGGCGTTTTCTGTTGACAGGGTGACCGAAGTGGGCATAGACCTCGCAGATGTGCAGATTACAACCCTCCCTTGTTACCCGTTCTGTTACATTCCCGTTGAAGTCATGGTTGAGAGCGCAGCCTGGGATGTCGAGGAAAGGGATGAAATGGTAGATATATTGGCATTCACTGCGTATCACGCCTTTTTCCCAATCATCAGTAAGTGAAGAAGTTGATATAGAAGCAAACGACCCAATCATGCGGAGGTTTACCAATGAAAAAGAAACTCGCAATTCTCGTAATTTTGATCCTGATGATCGGCGCAGCCTTCGTAATCACAACTCCAGCTGAGGCTGGAGTTAAACCGACCACTGTAGTCTATAACATCTATGCCACCGATGGTTATATACGCCTGGTTGATGGCACGCCGTTGTATATCTACGGTTTCGTCGGCGGGCGGAAAGGCGAGCCTATCACTTTCATGCCCAGCTACGATCCTATCTCTGGGATTCAACCGGCCAACGTGACTCTGGCGGGAGGCGCACCTGATCCAACTGGCGGGCCGGTTATCGGGGATGAGCTTCAACTCCAGGGACAGGCGCAATTTCCTGCGCCAGTGATTTACGCGACCTCCGACGATGTGGTCGAGATACGCCTGAAGAACCTTGGCGTGTATGCCCAACCCACCGCGCCGAACGACCCGCACAGCATCCACCTGCACGGCCTGGACGTTGACGCGGCGAATGACGGCGTTCCCGAAACTTCGGTGGGCGCAGTGCCAGCCAACCTGTGTTACGATGGCGTAACCAGCAACGACTGTTCGGCGAACGGCGGCTCGGCCCCCGGCGCGGGTAACGTGGTGGTTTATATGTTCCATCAAAAACAGGCCTCCACTTATCTTTACCACTGCCATCAGGAAGCCGATATCCACGTTCAGATGGGCATGTATGGCGCGCTGGTGATCTACAATCCCGGGGATGCAGCCCGGCTGACTGGTCCAGGCCGCGGCCAGGGTGGGACGATCTACGGGTTCAAATATGACAAAGATTACATCGTGATGCTGTCAGAGTTCGATGTGCGCCAGCACACTGACGAAGAAGGCACCTATGCGCCCTCGGTGGAAACTTTCATGGATAGCGGCGGCGACACGATCACGGTGCCGGTCGGTACCGATCCAATGACCTGGAATGTGGTCGAATATAAACCTCAATACTGGATGATCAACGGTCTCTCCTTCCCGAACACTATCCACCTGGATGTTCCGGGCGTGTTCAACTATGCTCAGTGGATCGAAGCCTATCCGAACTACGATGCCCTGGTCACCGGCAGCGTGAGCACGACCACGAATCCCTCCCAGCAATTCTGGAAGACGCCTGGCGAAAAGGTGCTCATTCGTATGATCAACATCGGCTTCGAAACCCAGCCGATGCACATGCACGGCTTCCACTTCAAAATCTTAGGCTCTGACCAACGCGCCTGGAAATGGGCAAATACCATTACCTGGGGCAAGCCAACGCCCTTTGGCTTTGGTTTGGAAAAGAACACCATAACGATCGGATCGGGCGAGACTTACGATATCATGGTTGACTTTGGGCAACAGGCCTCCAACGCGCCGCAGTATGCACCGAATGCGGCTGACCCTTCCAGCGGCGACTTCCTGACGATGTGGCCCGGAAGCACCTTCGGCGGTGTTCAGACCCGCTATGATCCAGCCAACGGGAACGCCCCGGTTGTGAACACAGACACCGGGCAGCCGGTGATCCCTGACGCGGGCGATCCATTCAATCCGGTCACTTACGTTGGCGGCCCGGCTGTCTCGCAGCTTATTCCCTTCCACAACCACGACGATTATAAGGCCACCAATAACGGCGTATATCCGGGTGGAATGTTCACCATGCTCGTGATCTTGCCTTGAGCATTTCTCGGGTAGTCAGCGAGGTTGAACGGTTGAACTGGATGATTGAAAGCAAGTTGAACGCCTGCTTGACCGTGGGCGTTCAACTTCGTATATATCTCCACAGCCGAATCTTTCCGGGAATCCGTAAATGGCAAAAACATCCCCTCAAAAAAACTCCCAAAAGTTAGCTGTTCCACTGTTCGGCGCTGTTTTCCTGGTTGTAATAGTTGCTGCCGGCATTGGCATCGCCCGCGGCGCGCAGCCAAAATCGCAAGATGCGCCTGAGGCCCAAAAGATTTTGGATGTGCAGGCTCACATGCCTTTTCAAGTTCTTATCCCGGCCTACATGCCGCGTGACTTCATACGGGGTGATGTTGAAATCGCATTGGATGATGTGGGGCCGGGCGGGGAGCCGATGATCCAGCTTTCTTATCGCACCCGAAATGGGGAAACTCTGTTTCTCAAGGAGTGGGTGCCGATCAACCCGGAGAAGGAAATCCTTGCTTCTAGCAGACCGGTCGAAACCAAGTGGGGGCAGGGGTGGCTGCTCCGCCAGAGCGAAAGTCTGGCTGCCCTATGGGTTGACATTGGCCCGCTGCGCGCCTCGATTTACAGCCCCGATGCAGGTGTGATCTCTCCTGAAGAGCTTCTGGAAATGGCAGAGACGCTTGGCCCGGCATCGAACCGGCAGGTGTTCTCTTTCTCGCTGGAAATGCCTACCGTAAGGGAAGTCGAGCCGCCTCCACCGTTCGAAGTCCCGATCAACGAAGATGGAATCCAGGAAATAACGCTGGTTGTCACGCCGGGTGGTTATTCGCCGGTGCGTTTCTCCGTCCGGCAAGGTATCCCGGTGCGGTTGATCTTCCGCCAGCTCGGCCAGGTGGGCTGCGGGAATGTGTTGATCTTCCCCACCGACCCGGAGAATACTACCGCCCTGACCCTCGAATCGGCCAGCGATAAAAAAATCCTGGAGTTCACGCCGTCCGTTGTGGGCGATTTTCACTTCACCTGCTCACACCAGATGTATCGCGGCATGATGAAGGTTGTGCCGTGAGCCGATTACGCTTTCTTGTTACTTTATTGGCGATTTCACTGTGCGGCGCATTGTTTTCTGGCTGCCAGTCGGCCAATCCGGCAGAGCCGCTTGCCTCCCCTATCCCCGAAGACCCATTAGCCCAGGCGGCGGCCGAGGCGACAGCCTTGATTCAAAAAGCACAGGCTACCGCGATCATCCTTCAGGCGCGGGCTACTGCATCCGCTCTGGTTGCAGCCGCCGGTCCGCAGGACACCCCTCAGGCAGGAAATCCATCTGCGGCGCAGACGCCCGCTCCGGGAAACAAGACCCCTTCTCTGTCTGTGTCTGCATCGGGCCAGGAGCAGTCGCTGGAAGAAGTCAGTCTCGTGGGGGTTGGATTCGCCGCCGAAGGGGCTTATCTCAATGTCCAATTCACCGCGCCGCCGGATCTGGCCCGCGCCTGGCAGATCGGTCAGGTTTACATCATTGACGAAGCAACGGGAAAAATCTATGACCAGGTGCCGATCATGCCGGTTCTCGGGGCGTTGTTTGGCAAGCCCAAAGAACCCGGCCAGATTGGGTATGTCATGTTTCTGAACGTTGATCCGCCTTTACAAAACGGCGCGCTGGTTACTGTGGTGCTCGGCGACAATCGCTGGGAACACATCTCCCTCGGACAATAATCGTATGAATCTATCATGGCTTGCAACGAAAAATATCGCGGGAAGTCCATTCCGAAGCTGGGCTGTGGCGCTCTCGGCGCTGCTGATCGCCTCGTTTTCCCTCTCGACCACGTTGATCATGCGCGGCGCTGAGAGTAGTCTCAACCTGGCTCTCGAACGCCTGGGGGCAGATATTATCGTCGTTCCAGAGGGGACAGAGGCCAGCGTGGAAACAGCTCTCCTGATGGGCATTCCGACGCGCACCTGGATGCCGTCTTCCAAGCTGGAACAGGTTTCGGCTGTACCGGGTATTGCGAAGGTGTCGCCCCAGGTTTATCTCTCATCGCTTGAAAATGCATCCTGCTGCTCTGCCTCGAATATGTTTCTGGTGGCTTACGATCCGACGACAGATTTCACGGTTACTCCCTGGCTAGAGAGTCACCTGGGATGCGACCTGAATCTGGGCGAGGCCGTTGGCGGCAGTCTTGTCTTCGTTCCAGAGGGTGAAGAAAACATCCGGCTGTACGGGTACATGGTGACTTTGAAAGCCAACATGGAAGGAACTGGAACCGGCCTGGATCAAACGATGTTTTTGACCATGGAGACTGCCCGCGACATCGCTCGCATCTCAGTCACCCGAGCCGAGGAACCGTTGGAAATCCCTGAAAACAGCATCTCTGCTATTATGGTCAAGGTCGAGCCGGGTAGTAACTTGCACGAAGTGGCTGCCAATGTTCTGCAGACCGTGGACGGGGTGACGGCTATCGAAAGCCCTATCTTGTTTCAGGCCTACCGCCGGCAGATGTCAACCTTGCTCAGGGCGATCACACTCGTCATGGGTTTCACCTGGATCGTTTCCGTGGGAATGATCGCGTTGATTTTCTCGATGTCTGCCAACGAGCGCCGCCGCGAGCTGGGTGTGCTGCGTGCACTGGGGGCAAAACGGTGGGCGGTCTTACGGGTGCTGCTGGCGGAGGCTGGTTTGCTGGCGCTCTTCGGCGGGTTGGTGGGAGTTTCGCTTTCGGGGCTGGCGGTATACCTTTTCCGTTGGTGGATTATCCGGGGTATCGGTTTTCCGTTCCTTTTCCCGAG
>DYIZ01000223.1 GCA_020723385.1 Candidatus Aquidulcis sp. | reverse complement strand
CCCATACTGCTCGTAGATCGTCTTGTACGGCGCCGATGCGCCGTATTTTTCGATGGACAGCACCGCGCCGCGGTCGCCGACATATTTTTCCCAGCCCTGGGAGATGCCGGCTTCGACGGCCAGCCGGGCGGGGATGTTCGGAGGCAGCACCAGCTCGCGGTAGGCGGCTTCCTGCTGCTCGAACAGCTCCCACGAGGGGAATGAGACCAGCCGGACGTTGATTCCCTCCGCGGCCAGCCGCTCCCCGGCGGCCACGATCAGGCTGACTTCGGAGCCGGAGGCCATCAAGATCAGCTCGGGGTCGCTGTCGCCCATATCGGCCAGAACGTACGCGCCGCAGGCCAGGTCGCTTGCCGGGGTGTAGATCACCCGGTCGAGGGTGGGCACGGCCTGGCGGGTGAGCGCCAGCAGCGTGGGGCCGTCGCGCCGGGCGATGGCAATCTTCCAGGCTTCGACGGTCTCATTGGCATCCGCCGGGCGGATGACGAGCAGGTTGGGGATGGCGCGCATGGCGGCCAGATGTTCCACGGGCTGATGAGTTGGGCCGTCCTCGCCCAGGCCGATGCTGTCGTGGGTCATCACCCAAATCGAGGGGATGTGCGACAGCGCCGAGAGACGGATGGCCGGGCGCATGTAGTCGGTGAAGACGAAGAAGGTGGCGCCGTATGGAATGACCCCGCCGTGCAGCGCCATGCCGTTGACAACCGAGCCCATACCGTGCTCCCGCACGCCGAAGTGAAAATTGCGGCCTTCGGGAGTTTCTTTTTGGAAGGCAGGACTGCCGGCAATCCAGGTGTTATTGGATGGGGCCAGGTCGGCCGAGCCGCCGATCAGCTCGGGCAGGCGGGCAGCCAGGGCGTTGATGACTTTGCCGGAGGCGGCGCGCGTCGCCATGCCCTTCGGGTCATCGGGAAAATCCGGGAGGTGCGCGTCCCAATCGGGAGGCAGTTCCCCGCACAACCGGCGCTCCAGCTCGACGGCTTTATCGGGGAAGGCAGTCGCGTAAGCGTCGAAATGCGACAGCCATTCGGATTCCAATGCCGCGCCGCGATCTACAGCTTCGCGGAAGTGCACCAGCACATCGTCCGGGATGAAAAAGCGCGGCTCCTTAGGCCAGCCGAGTTTGTCTTTGGCTCCTTCCAACTCCACATCGCCCGGCGGCTCGCCGTGGGCCTTGCTGGTATCCTGCCGGGTGGGAAGCCCGAACCCGATGTGGGTGCGGCAGACGATGAGCGATGGGCGCGGGTCATCTTTGGCAGCGGCGACAGCGGCGTCAATGGCGTCCACATCGTTTCCATCGTCCACGTGCTGGACATGCCAGCCGTAAGCGGCAAAGCGCGCCCCCCGGTCTTCGGTGAACGCCAGGTCGGTGGAGCCGTCAATGGAGATGCGGTTGTCGTCGTAGAGGTAGATCAGCTTGCCCAGGCGCAGATGCCCGGCGAGCGAGGCCGCTTCGGAGGCAACGCCTTCCATGAGATCGCCGTCGGTGACGATGGCGTAAACGTAATGGTCAATGATATTGGAAGTGGATGGCCGCGGATGGACGCGGATGTCGTTTTCTGTTCCGCGTTCGTCCGCGCTCGTCCGCATCCCATTAAACTCGGCAGCCAGATGAGCCTCGGCGATGGCCATGCCGACGCCGTTGGCGAAACCCTGTCCGAGCGGGCCGGTGGTGGTCTCGACGCCGGGGGTCAGCCCCGCCTCGGGATGGCCGGGGGTGCGGCTGCCGAACTGGCGGAAGCGTTTCAGCTCATCGAGGGGCAAATCGTAGCCGGTAAGGTGCAGCAGCGAATAGAGCAGCGCCGAGCCATGCCCGCCGGAGAGGATGAAGCGGTCGCGGTTGGGCCACTTGGGGTTACGCGGGTTGTAACGCAGGTGGCGCGTCCAGATCGTGTAGGCGATGGCGGCGCAGCCCATCGGCAGGCCGGGATGGCCGGAGTTGGCCTGCTGGACGGCATCGGCCGAGAGGAAACGCAGGGTGTTGATGGCGCGGGATTGGAGGTCGGGGGAGGTAGCCATAGATAGAATTATTCCTAATTCAGAATTGGGATTTTAGCCAGTTGATCCAGGTTGAAAAATGTCATCGGAGCTGAATTTTACAGCGAGGACAATAGAAAGGCTTAGGGACAAAGAAAGGGCTTACGCTGATTCCACCGCTAAAATAATCCAACTGACATGCGGGGCATCGCCAGGATCTAAAACGAACAACTAAAATAAGAATCAAAACAATAGCACAGACAATTGCAACTATAAACATAACAATCCACAATCTCATGAAACCTGTAATCATTATCGCTAAAAGACCTACAAGAGTAGTGGCAATGTCTTGTATCTTTAGCATTATTTGCTTTTTTCTAAGGCGCTCGAATTCTTCTATGATGTCATCCTGTGAAAATTGCATCAAACCTCCAGCAGCTTTTAGAGCGGACGAAACATCTTCAGCGGACTTTCAAACGGACTAACGGACGGCAACGGATGTCCGCGCCTGTCCGCTGGTCTGCTTTGCGTCCGTTGAAGAAATCGGTCCGGCGCGGACAAACCATCTTCAGCGGACTTTCAAACGGACTAACGGACGGTAACGAATGTCCGATCCTGTACGTTTGCCCGTTTCCTGTCCGTTGAAGAAATCATCGTCCGCTGCGGCCAAAGTATAGCACGCCCATTAACCAGCGGCAAGAGAACGACGCGAGACAGACCTCAGGGGTTTTAGTAACCCCTGGGGTCTTCCAAAACTTGTGACGATTGTCCCTTGCCGTGATTGAGTTTTTCGCTTACCATCGGGTTTACGGTTGGCGAGGCGCGTCGGACATGACACTACAACGAACCCCATTAAGGCTCACAATTGCTGTTATTTTCGGCGCAGCGGCGCTGGTATTGCTGCTGGCAGGCAGTCTCTTCTCGACAGCGCAATCGTCGCCCCCACGAGCGCCGTGGCCTCACATTTGGATCATCGAAACCGTCGAAGCGCCGAAGCTCTTCAAAGACATGGACGATCACAGCCTGCGCTGGAGTGCGGCTGCCCCTCACCTGGCTTACGGCGGCGACCATCTCTATTACGCCCATTACCAATCGGGCTGGCAGCTCGCCGTCGTGGACAGCGCCCCCGGCGTCGGGCAGTACGCTTCCCTGGCAATGGGTCCCGGCAACATCCCCCACATCAGCTATTACGACGCCGTCAACGCCGATTTAAAATACGCCCGCTGGACAGGCGCAGACTGGGACATCCAAACCCTGGACAGCGCCGGCGACGTTGGCGCGCACACCGCCATGGCAGTCACCTCCGCCGGGCGCATCCAGATTGCTTATTACGACGCCACGAACAGTGCTCTGAAATTCGCCCGCGACACCGGCAGCGGCTTGAGCATCGAAACGGTGGACAGCAGCGGCGACGTGGGCGCAGATAATTCGCTCGTTCTCGACAGCCTCGGCAACCCGCACATCGCCTATTACGACTCGGCCAACGGCGACGTGAAATACGCCCGCTGGACTGGCAGCGCCTGGGACATCCAGATCGTGGACGATGCCGCCGACTTCGGCGGATACATCTCGTTGGCGTTGGACAGTGCAAATAACGCCCACATCAGCTATATGAACGACCTGGTGTTGGTCTATACTCATTGGGATGGAATTGCCTGGGTGGTAGAAGTCGTAGACGATAGCGTAACGGTCGCCGGGTTCACCTCCCTGGCGCTCGATGGTTCTGGCAACCCCGCGATCAGTTATATCGGCGACGACACCCTCCGCCTGGCGCGCTGGATCAACGATGCGTGGGAAATCGAATTGATTGACGGCTCAACGGGCGCAGACCAGTTCACCTCGCTGGTCTTCGACGATGCCGGGAATCCTGCCATCGGATACTACGCCTCCGGCGAGCTGAGACTGGCCTCCGCCGGAGAGGGGTGGCAAAACCAGGTGGTGGATACCAGCGCCGATGTGGGCCAGTACGCTTCCCTGGCAATAGATAACCTGTCGCAGCCTGGCATCGGCTATTACGACGCCACCCATGCGGATTTGAAGTACACCCATTGGGATGGCGGCGGATGGACAATCGAAACCATCGAATCCGAGCCTGCGGTGGGGCGTTTTGACTCACTGGATTACAACAGCGCCAACCAGCCGCGCATCAGCTATTATGCCGACAACAGCGGCGACTTGAAATACGCTGCTTGGGATTTCGGCGGCTGGGTCACCCACTCCGTAGATATCACCGGCAACATCGGTCTTTACACCTCGTTAGCCCTCGGCAGCGACGAAACGCCGCACATCAGCTATTACGATGCATCCCACGCCGATTTGAAATACGCCCATTGGGTCAGCCCCACCTGGGATATTCAGACAATTGACAGCGCCGGCTCGGTAGGTAGTTACACTTCGCTTGCCCTGGACAGCACCGGCCGCCCGCACATCAGCTATTTCTCGGCTTCCAGCGGCGATCTGAAATACGTTCGGCTGGTGGGCGCGGTGTGGCAAGTGGAGACTGTGGACAGCGGCGGCGTGGTCGGGTTGGGCTCATCGCTGGCGCTGGATGCCGCCGACCGCCCGCACATCAGCTATTACGATTCGACCAACGGCGACCTGAAATATGCCCATTGGAGCGGCGCCGCCTGGGAAATCCAAACCGTTGACAGCGCCGGGAATGTCGGCCAGCCCTCCTCGCTGGCGATCGCACCCGATGGCTCGATCGCCATCAGCTATTACGATGCCGCCCACCAATCGCTCAAATTCGCCCGGTGGGACGGCGCTCAATGGAACATCGAGTTCGTAGACGCCAATCCAGGCAGTGGCCGTTACAATGCCATCGGTTTCGATGGGAATTTGCCAATTATTGCCTATTACGATGGCATCAATGGCGACTTGAAGTTTGCCCGCGCGCGTTTGATGGATACTCCAACTCCCACGCCTACCGCCACTGCCACAGAAACCGCTACCGCCACCTCCACACCCACAGAAACCCCTACCAGTACACCCACCGCAACCGGTCAAATTCCTCCCACACCGACAGATACCCCCACTCCAACCCGCACGGCATCGCCAACTATCACGCCAACCGTCACATCCACACAGCCGGCTTCCACACTCAGCGGGGTCTATCTGCCGGTTGCGCTGCGCCAACCGCTTGTCGCGACCCCAACGGCCACGCCCACGCCAACTCGAACCATCTCCCCCACAGCTACCGCCACCCAGCCCGCGGGCTGGGTGATCCAACGGGTTGATGCATCCCATACGATCTCCCTCATGGGTGAGCGCAGCCTGGCGCTAACATCCAATGGTCTGCCCCGCATCGCCTATGGCGGCTCTCAACTGTACTATGCAGAGTATAACGGCCATGCCTGGAGCGTCGAAGTCGTAGATTCAACCGCTGGAGTCGGGCATTACACGTCAATCGCTGTGGATAACGCGAACCGTATTCACATCAGCTACTACGATGACACCAACCGGCGGCTTAAATATGCCTTTTACGATGGCGCGCAGTGGGTCAAACTCGTGGTTGATACCGGCTACAAAACTGGTTTGTACTCATCCCTGGCATTGGATGGCAACGGGTTTGCCCACATTGCTTACTACGATGATGCCCTCGACAATCTAAAATACGCCCGCTGGACGGGCAGCCAGTGGGATTTACAGACCGTTGACAGCCCCGGCTCCGTCGGCTCCGACCTTTCCATGACGCTCGACAGCAATGGAAGACCGCACATCAGCTATTACGATTACAGCAATGGAAATCTGAAATACGCCCATTGGACAGGAACCGAATGGGTTACCGAAGTAGCCGACAGCGCTGGCGATGTTGGCCGGTATACCTCGCTTGCTCTCGATAACGATGATCGTCCCCATATTGCTTATTTCGACGACTCTAACGATGATTTGAAATACGCCGAATGGGATGGCAGCCAATGGGTGAGGCAAACCCTCGACGCTGCTGGAACCGTCGGGC
The DNA here is from genome assembly GCA_020723385.1 of Candidatus Aquidulcis sp. Taxonomy (GTDB): domain Bacteria; phylum Chloroflexota; class Anaerolineae; order Anaerolineales; family UBA4823; genus DYIZ01. Next base: position 1,444 of record DYIZ01000223.1, on the reverse strand, counting down.
CGTATCCCTCGCTCCGGTTGACCTCCAGCGGCGACCCGATGATTGCTTATTACAATCTATCTGCTGGCGACCTAAAGCTGGTGCGCTGGCTTGGCGGCGTGTGGTTTTACGAGACGGTGGATAGCAGCGGCGATATTGGGTTGTACACGTCTCTTGGGTTGGACAGCACAGGCCGAATCCACATCAGTTATTTCGATGCCACGAACACCGACCTGAAATATGCAACCAAATTGGGGCGGTAAGGTGGTATTTCCAATGACAATTATCACACCCAGGTATGTTATTTGCCACTAGCGTAATCGAAGCAAACACACCATAATTAAGGCCAGCGGCCTGCTATTTTGGATTTAATAATTCAGGCTCTCCCGTCAAAAACGGAAGGCCCATAATTTATAAGCCGGTGCGTGGCAATCTGTATACAAGAACGAGCGACTCATTAAAACCATCTACCACACCATGTCCCAGGTTTTCAATCCGACTACAAGCCACAAGGAGGTTGTTATGGTAAATGCTATGATCGAGGCGAGATCGCCGGCCTTATCTACACACGGAGGGGAGATGACGTGATGGATACAATGATAATCCAGAAAAATCCTACCTTCAGTGAAAAATTTTATACCAGCCTGTTCGAAGTGGCAGACGGCGAGCGTATAAGAACTTGCTTGCAATGCGGTTCGTGCAGCGGGGTTTGCCCATTTGGTTATCTGATGGATTACCCTCCAGGCCTTATCATCACAGCTCTAAGAGCTGAGATGTTCGAAGAAGTGATTAATACCGATACCGTTTGGATGTGTGTCTCCTGCTATGCCTGCACCCAGATTTGCCCCTCAAAAATCCCTGTCACAGCGGCATTGATGACCCGCACCAAAGAAGAGCTTCTCCTGGCAGGCAAAGTCCCCGCCGAATTGCAGAGCGCGTTGGAAAACTCTCAAAGGTACGGCAACCCGATGGGGGAATCGCCTCGCAAACGAGCGGACTGGGCGGCTGGAATCGAAAATCCCAAAGTTAATATTATGGGTATGGCCCGGCGGCCAGTAGACATTTTATGGTTCGTGGGCGACTATCCATCCTACCATCCTCGGGTTCAATCTGCAACGAAATCATTAGCCAGGGTGCTCAATGCCCTGGGTGTAGATTTCGGCATTCTGGGACCCGAAGAGAACAGCGATGGGGATACCCAACGGCTGGCGGGCGAGCGGGGTTTGTTCGAAATGCTGGCTGAAAAGAACGGGCGGATCTTTAAAAAATACAAGTTCAATAAGATCATCACCACCGACCCGCACGCCTACAATGCGCTTAAAAATGAGTACCCAAATCTGGGCATCACTTACCCGGTGCAGCACTATACACAATTCCTTGCCGAGAGACTGGAACAAATCAAGCCATTGTTGATGCAGGAAATCAAGGCCAAAGTCACATATCACGATCCATGTTACCTGGGCCG
>DYIZ01000222.1 GCA_020723385.1 Candidatus Aquidulcis sp. | reverse complement strand
ATTGACCGCGGCCTGCGCATCGGCTCGCACCTGTTCGCCGCCAAGATGGAATATCACATGGAATACCTGAACCAGGATGCGGTGCTGATCGTCGCCGAAAGCCCGATCGGTTTTCGCCGCTGGATGATCGAGTACCCCTTGGAATTGACCCACATCCCGCACGAGCTGGGCGGCGGCGACTCGTACCGCCTGACGCGCGAAATCTACCTCAAGGCCAAACCCCGCCTCGTGGTGGGCGAACGCCCCGTTCCCCAGGAATTGATGGACGAGGCCGAGGCCGACATCAAATTCGCCGATGACGACACGATCCGTGAGCGCATCGCCGGGCTGAAAGGGAGATGACACCATGAGAGACGTAGCAATTATCGGCGTTGGCATGATCCCCTTTGGCCGGCGCGACGAAGATACTTTGATGGACTTGCTCGCCTGGGCTTCCCTCAAAGCATTGGATGATGCGGGATTAGGCGACAAATCGGTTGACGCGGTTTACGTCGCCAACATGGGCGGCGGGATGATCCAGCGCCAGACGGCGATTGCCAGCTCGTTGGTGGATCGCCTGAGTCTGCTGCCCGCGGCGGCAGAAACCATCGAGAATGGGCCTGCCTCGGGGGCTTCGGCCCTCAAGAATGGCTTGCTGGCGGTGGCTTCGGGCTATTATGACACCGTGCTGGTGGTCGGCGGCGAGAAGATGCGCGAGGTCACCGGCTGGCGCGCCACCGATTTCGTCGCCACGATGACCCACCCGCAAGCAGAGTATCCCTATGGGATCACGCTCCCCGGCATGGCCGGGATGTTCACCCGCCTGTACATGGAAAAATACGGCGTGACGCGTGAAATGCTGCTCGCAATCTCCCTCAAAAACCAGGAGATGGGCACGCTCAACCCTTATGCCCACGTCGAGATGGCGCTGGATCGGGCGGGCATCTTCGACAGCCGCGACGCCATCGTCAACAACCCCACCTCGGCAGACCCGCTGCACCTGTACGATCTCTGCCCGGTGAGCGACGGCGCGGCCGCAGTGGTCATCTGCCCGTTGGATATGGCGAAGAAGCTGACCTCTAAACCCCCGGTGCTGATCGCCGGGTTCGGTCAGGCCACCGACACGCATACCCTCCAGGAGCGCGAGGATCCCACCGACTTGAAAGCTGTCACCCTGGCGGCGCAGCAAGCCTTCGAGCGGGCGAAGATGAAACCCTCGGATATCCACGTCGCCGAGCTGCACGACGCCTTCACCATCCTGGAAATCGCCGAGAGCGAGCACATCGGTTTCTTCCCGAAGGGGCAGGGCGGCAAGGCCGCAGTTGAGGGCAAGACCCGCCTCGGCGGGCAGCTTCCCATCAATCTCTCCGGCGGGCTGAAAGCGCGCGGCCATCCGGTCGGCGCGACCGGCGTTGCCCAGGTGGTGGACATCGTCTGGCAACTGCGCCACGAACTGCCCAAGACCCGCCAGGTCAAGAACGCCCAAAACGGCCTGACGATCAACTTCGGCGGCTTTGGGAATAATGTTCTATGCTTTATTCTTAGGAGAGTCCAAGATTGATCGGGGAAGAACTAAACACAAAGGACAGTAAGGGTTCACAAAGGGGCGCAAAGTATTTTTATTTATTTCTTTGTGTTCCTTCGTGTTGACCTTCGTATCCTTAGTGTTTGAGTTTTTACCAGGTTGATCAGGAGATCAAACGATGAAAAAAATTGCGATTACTGCTTATAAATGCAAGCAATGCGGCAAGCTGCATTACCCCTTCCACGATCGCTGCCTGCAATGCAAGGGCCGCGAGTTCGACAAGGTCGAGCCGCAGGGCAACGTCAAATTGTTGACCTTCACCCGCATCTACAACCTCCCCTGGGGTTTCGATCAGCGTTATCTCATCATCGGCGTCGGCGAGTTCGAGAACGGCGTGCGCGCCATGGGCCAAATCGGCGTAGACGAGGCGACTCCCTTGCAGGTTGGTATGACGATGATACCCTCCTGGGAGCCGGTGCGCGTCCAAAACGGCGAGAATGTGTTCGGTTTGAAACTCACGCCGATAACATAGTTCACAAAGCGACAGACAGCCAACAGGGATGTACAGAATATTCAGGAAAGTGGTTCGCATGTTTTATCCTGGGTATCCTGGCCATCCCTGTTTTATTTGTAATGTGTGGGGAGGCCCCCATGACACGCGAGATTAACTCTCAAGATGGCTATCTTTCCCGCTTGCTGAAGTACATCCCTTCCGAAATTGTGATGGTGTATATCGCGGTGGAGGGCGTCTTGCGCGGCGCTTATACCGCTACGCCAGAGCGGCTGCAAATCAGCCTGTGGGTGCTGACAGGCGCCCTGTTGATTCTCACCCCCCTTTGGCTGTGGCGGGTCATGCGGATAAAACGCCTCGGCCATCTCTTCCTTTCGACGATCTCGCTGGCGGTTTGGATGTTTGCCATTGGCGGGCCGTTCACCATGCTGGATTGGTACAGCCCTTCGCTTGGCGGCGTCGCCTTGCCTTTGTACACCTTGCTCGTTCCGATCATCACCGGCAGCGATCTGAAATAGTTGGCGGGTTTCTTCAATTTTGGATGAAACTGTCATTCAGCCGCGATAATTTGCTGGTTCGCCACCAGCGTGCGGTAGAACTCGTTGTCTGCCAGCAGTGACTGGTGTGTGCCAACTGCCACCAGCCGGTTCTCGTTCAGCAGCAAGATGCGGTCGGCGCTTTGCGCCGTGGACAGCCGGTGAGCCACGACGAACAGCGTTCTATCCCGCACCATCGCCGGCAGCAAATCCCAAATGGATTTTTCCGTAATGCTGTCCAGCGCCGAGGTAGGCTCGTCGAGCACCAGAATATCCGGCGCTTTGATCAGCGCTCTGGCGATTGACAGGCGTTGTTTCTGCCCTTCCGAGAGATTGACCCCCTTCTCGCCGACCAGAGAGTGATAGCCTTCGGGCAGGCTGGCAATATAATCGTGAATGTCTGCGATGCTGGCGGCTTGCGCCACCTGTTCCTCGCTGGCATCGGGATTGCCGTAGCGCAGGTTGTCCAGGATCGTGCCAGACAGCAGTTGAGTATCTTGCGACACGTACCCGATACGCCGCCGCAGCGAGCTTAACTCGTAAGCCGAAGCTGGACGGCCGTCGAACCAGATTTCGCCGCTGATGGGCTGGTAGAAACGCAGCAGCAGGCTGATCAGAGTGGTTTTCCCCACCCCGCTAGGCCCGACGATGGCGATGTGCTCGCCCGCCTCGATTTGAAACGAGACATCGCTCAACACGGGCTGCTTGCTGGCATAAGCAAACGCAACACTCCGGAATTCAACCGCCCCGCGCAGGTGCTCGACGGGGAGGCCAGCGCCAGTTTCTTCGGGAACAATATCGTACAGCGCAGAAACTCGCTCCAGCGCGGCCAGCGCGCCTTGAAGCTGAAGATTGATGTTCGCCAGGAATTGCGCCGGGCCGTAGACGTACCCCACGTAGGAGCGGAATGCCAGCAGCGATCCCAGCGTCCACTGTCCGATGATCACCCAGTAAGCGCCTCCCACCAGCACCAGCACATTAGAGACGCTTTGCAGGATGTTGAGCGAGATGCCCGCCACCGAGCCGACCGCCATCTGCTCCAGCGAGAGCTGCTGCGCGGCCCGCAGCTCATCCACCACCCGGTTGGTTTCACGATCCTCGGAGGCGAACGCTTTGATCAGCGCCGTAGAAGAGAGCGATTCCTGCAAGCGCCGCGCCACCTGGGCGTTGCGCTCCATCGTTTGATGGCTCAACGCTCGCACGCGCCGGGAGAAGTACCTGGCCCACAGGATCAACCCCGGGATGATGATCAGCGCCACCAGGGCGAAGCGCCACTCCAGGTAGAACAACAACCCGATCCCGCCGATCAGCCGCAGCGCATTGCTCAAAATGTTGACGATCGTGCTGGAAAAGAACCAGCGCAGCCCGCCCACATCCGACGAGAGCCGCGACATCAAATAGCCCACTTCTTTTTCGTCGAAGAATGATTTGGGGAGATGCAGGGTGCGGCTCAACAGGCTTTGCTGGATGTCGAGGATGACTTCCTGCTCGAAGCGGGTAAAGTAGTACGATTGCACCACCCCGAGGAGCATACTGACCAGGGTGATGCCGCCCAGCAGGATGATCACGACCAACAGCCGGTCGAGCTGCTTGCCCAGGATCACATCGTCAATCAGATAACGGGTAATGAGCGGCTGGGGAAAACCCATCAGCGAATTGACCAGCAGCAAGAACGCGCCGAGAAGACCTTTGCGCCAGTGGCGCAGCAGGAAAGGTTTCAGGTTGCGCAGGTTCGCCCGCGCGCTGGAGCGGCTCTGCTGCCCGGAAATGGCGTCTACCGGAATTTGCCGGGATAAGCCCTGTTTGAGATAATCGAACCAGTTTGGCATAATTATTTTTGTACTTCCGGCTTGAAAATGATCAAATCATACGGCCGCGAGCATTGAAAGCAGCCGCGGTGGTCGGGCGGTCTTTGCCCGCCTGAACCGCCGCTTTCTGGCCACCAGCGGGCCACTGCGCGCCTGCCGCACATATACTTTATCACATAGCCGTCTTTTGCAGCGAAACGCACCCGGTTGATCTTTGGCTTCCATAACAGCACGGGCAGGCGGCTGGCCCTCAGCAAACCCCAGGGCAGGTGGCCTATTGGTTGAAACAGCCGCAGCCATCCTATCCGTTGCGCCCGGCGGACGGCGCGGACCAACCGCGCCCACCCCAATCCCAACCGCCCGCCCCAAACGGCGCGCCGCCGCCCGCGCCGTTCCAGCGCGATCACCCGGCCTAGCAAGTTTTCAGCCGTAACCAGTACCCCATCCGGCCAGGGGTTCGTGTCCCCTTGGGTGGTCAGCCCCTCGGGCGAGATGGCAATCACACGGTGAACGATCGTTCCCGTATCGTCATCGGTATCTGGGCTGTGAAAAACCACCACGTCGCCGATTCGAATCTGATCGAGGTGGGCCGCCTCCAAAACCAGGTAGTCGCCGGGGCGGAAGACGGCCAACATGCTGCGCCCGCGATAGAAGCGCCACAGATCGGCTTGATCTGACTGGGAAATTGGGGCAGCGGTCACTCATTCAATCCTTTTATGGGATTACCGATCATTATTTGCCCGGTTCGCGAAAATCTTAACGCAAAGTCGCAGAGAGATCGAGCCGCAAAGAAAAATCGAAATAACTCTGCATCTCTGCGTCTCTGCGACTCCGCGTTGATTCTTTGGCTGCGGCTGGAAGCCGCGCGATGACAATCGGCAAGTATATTTTGCGCTGTTCAACCTGGTACGCCGGTTCGAGAAAATGGGTCAGCAAATTGCCGGAAGCATCTTTCGCGGTGATGCGCAGGGATACAGCAGTCCCGTCTGGAAAGGATGGCAGTTCAGCCACATACGCCCCGCCGATTTGTGACACGACAACATCCTGCCAACCGCCGCCCACATCGTAGGCGACACTTACCAGCGGGGCGGCGTCCACTGTATCCGAAACAACCAGGTGAAGCTCGACCGCTCCAGCAGGCGTATCCACTGGCTGGCCGTTCTCCAGCAGCCGCAATACGCTCAGATAGGGCGGGTCAATATCTGCCGGATACAGGCTGGTGTCGAAAGTTGCCACGGCCCGCCCATACCCGGTCATCACCTCGGTCACGCCCAGGGTGTAGGTAAATGGCAGTGTGAGCGAATACACCCCGGAGGCGGGCAGGTTGATGAGCGCCTGGCCCGCGCCAATCGAATTGCCGAGGTCACCGGAGGCAAGCAGCGCACCACCCTGGCGCAGCTCGTAGGGCTGGCGTTTCTCGAAGGACACGTCGCCGCCCTGGTAGGCGCGGAAGTACAGTCGGCTGCCCTGCGCCGGGACGAGCCGGATGCGGTCGGCGCTGTCGGCGGCGAAGCGTGCGAAGAAATGCGCCGGCCCCAATTCCCACGTCTCGACGGAGGACGCCGACTGGTAATAGACCTCCGCCGTGTCGAGCGGCAGACTCCAGTCGAGAAGGCCAGCCCCATTCAATTGCAGCCAGGGGAGCATCAACATCCCGGCCTGTGAGGTGGGCGTTGGGTCGGGTACAACGTAACGAACCGTGAAAAGTGCGTGGCCCTCGGGGATGGCGCGATAGTAAGCCTGCCGGGTGTAAGGCGCGGGCGCCGATGGCAGGGTCGGGCCGACGGTGTACGCATAATAGGGGGATACGTAGCCGAACAGCTCGAAGACGGCGTACGCGCCGACGCCCGGTTGACCTCGCAGCGAGTAAGTGAATCGAGCGAAATCCGCCGGGGTGGTGAGAAATTCGATGTTTCCACTGATTCCTTCAGCGCGGCCATGCCATTGGCGGTAAGCGTCGCCCGCCGGGTCGGTTTCCGCTGCGCTGCGCTCCCAAACGTAAGTAGAGGGAAATTCGGAAAAGTAGATGCTTTCGGCGATGGGGCTGCTGGCGGCGCTCTCGCTCATCAACCAGCCGTTGCCGGCGCGCATCAGGCGATGCAGGCCGGTATTGGGCGCGGCGGTTTGGCCGGTCTCGTCGGTGAAGGCGATCCGGGCCTGGTAAATCGCCGTGCTGCGCGGCAGGCTGATCTCGGCGAATCCCGAAGGGGTCAATGTGACCGCGCCCAGCACGTAAGCATACGGCTCGCGGTACTGCACTGTCACCTCGTAATCGGCGGCGGGCAGCAGAATATCGGTGGTGGTTGTGATGGGCGACAGGTAGCGGGAGATGATGGGCGTCGTCTGCAAAACCATCGTCGAGACCCCCGCCTCATCCACAGTCAACCGCAGCAGCGCGGCTTTGACGAAGGCAAACGGCACGCGCAGGCTCGGATCGGTGGGGTCGCTGGATGCGGCGATGACCGCCCCCCAATAAGCAAACGGGTTGTTCGGCGCGTCGGGGGTGACTGCTGTATCCACCGTGACCGTGAAAGTCACACTCTCCGCCCCGCCCGGCGGGACGACGGCCAGCGTGGGGCTGATCGCCGGGCTGATTCCCGCCGGAAACGACCCGGCGATAGACAGCGTGTACGTCACTGTGCCGGTGCTGACATTATTGACCGTCAGCGTTTCTTGCCGCGTCCAAACCGGCTGGCTGGCGTCCACCCGCCCCAGGCTTAGGCTGGCGGGTAAAATAATCGCCGGGGTGAGGGCGGCTTTGTCCACCTGCACGCGGCCAGCGCCTTGCTCAAACGGCGAACGCCCCAGGTCTTTGGCCGTGTTCATCAGCGCAGCCTTCACCCAATCTGGCGGCCAGGCGGGGTGCATCTGCTTCAGCAGCGCCGCCGCCCCGGAGACGTGCGCCGCGCTGCTCGATGTGCCGGTTCCGTATTCGTAACCTCCGGGGATGGTGGCGCTGATCGAGACGCCGGGAGCAACCAGGTCGGGTTTGATGTCCCAGGTGGTTGGCACCGGCCCGCGTGAGCTGTACGTCCACAGCCCGTCTGATTT
>DYIZ01000221.1 GCA_020723385.1 Candidatus Aquidulcis sp. | reverse complement strand
CGCAGAGTTTTTGTATCACTCTTTGCGTCTCTGCTTCTCTGCGACTCTGCGTTAAAGTTTTTTGCGATGCGGGGAAAAGAAACAACGCAGAGACGCAGAGTTGCAAAGGCGCAGAGTTTTTGTATCACTCTTTGCGTCTCTGCTTCTCTGCGACTCTGCGTTAAGGTTTTTGCGATGCGAGGGAAAAGAAACAACTCGGAGACGCAATATTTTTTTGAATAAAATGATGGTATATTGCAGGTTAATCATGTTCCACCCTTACAGCCTCTACCTCCACATTCCCTTTTGCCGCCACCGGTGCAGCTACTGCGACTTCAACACCTACGCCGGGTTGGGGCAGCTCGTCCCCGATTACGTGGCCGCGCTGGCGCGGGAGATCGAGATCGTCGCGGCCGCGGCCGGGACGCGCCTGCCCGCGCATACGATCTTCCTCGGGGGTGGGACGCCCTCGCTGCTGCCAGCCGAGTCCATCGAGCGCATCCTGCGGGCGCTGGCAGATGCTTTCGATTTCCAGCCAGGGATGGAAATTACACTCGAAGCCAACCCCGGCACAGTGAGCGCTGACTATTTGAAGGCTCTGCGCGGGCTGGGCGTCAACCGGTTGAGCCTGGGGGCGCAATCGTCTCATTCGATGGAGCTGGCGCTGCTCGAACGCCAGCACGATTATGTGGACGTGATCCGGGCGGTGGGGTGGGCGCGGCAGGCCGGGTTCGACAATCTCAGCCTGGATTTGATCTTTGGCCTGCCGGGGCAGACGTCGGCCTCGTGGGGCGAGACCTTATCCCGTGCGGTGAATCTCAACCCGGAGCATCTCTCGCTCTACGCGCTGACCATCGAGCCGGGTACTCCCCTGCAATCGTGGGTCGGGCGCGGCCTGCTGATTGCCCCAGATGACGATCTGGCTGCCGATATGTACGAACTGGCCTCTGAAAAATTGGCTGCGGCCGGTTTTCTGCAATATGAAATCTCGAATTGGGCAAAGCCGGCTGCGGATAGCCATCTCTCAGCCACCGCATCGCCCGCTTTTGCCAGCCGTCACAACCTGCAATACTGGCGCAACCGGCCTTACCTGGGCTTCGGGGCGGGTGCGCATGGTTATGCCAACAATATGCGCACCGCCAATGTGCTGCACCCGGCGGAGTACATCAGCCGGTTGCAGCCGGGCGGGGACAACTCGCTGCCCTTCCCGCGGTCTCCTGCCATTGGACAATTAACGCCGGTTGACCGCGCCGCCGAAATCGCCGAGACGATGATGATGGGGCTGCGGCTGACCCGCGAGGGCGTCTCGGATCGTGCTTTTACGGCGCGCTTTGGCGAGTCGCTGCGGGCTGTTTTCGCGCCGCAAATTACCCGGTTGATTGGGCTTGGCTTGTTGGAATGGGCCGGGCCGGATAACGATGTGCTGCGCCTGACCGACCGTGGGCGGCTGTTGGGCAACCAGGTGTTCGTGGAATTTGTGTAATCTTCAGGTTGCATTGGGTATAATACAGTTGGGTTCTGAACATATCCAAACTCTAATGGATCGTCCTGCCATGGCGAGAGCGCGCACGGCGAAACAAATTTTCGCACCGAGAGCGAAACAATCTCACAATAATAGCGAGACTCAGTAGATGAAAATTTCACGCTCTGAGGGGACGATAGTCCCCGGTTCCGCCGGATTTTCATCCGGCGTGAGCAAGAATTTGCATTTACTGAGACTGCTTCGCAAAAAGGGCTTGCAGTGACTCTATCCATTTTTTTACTTAGCAGCTTACGAATCGAATCTGTGCTTTTTGTGCAAGGATTTTGAAACACAAAGGTGATAAAGGGTGACACTATGGCACGAGGGTTTTAATTGTTTTCCTTTGTCCACCTTCGTGATGTCCTTGCGTGTCCTTTGTGTTTGCGCTTTCTGCGGAAGCGACATTCTTTTCCGGCTTGTCCGGGTTAGAGATGAGGAAAAATCGGAGGCCATATGCACTGTCCATATTGTGGCCAGGAACACAGCGACTCGGCGCGCTTTTGCCCGGTCACCGGGCAGACGCTGAGCGGAAGCAAACCCCTCTGCCCGCGCTGCGGGGAGATCATCGAGCCGGGCGCGGCAGTTTGCCCGAACTGCCGCGAGATTCTGCGCACCGCAGACACCCAGCCGCCGCAGGCAATCCCTCCCGTATCCTCCGAAACAGAGACGACTCGCATCGGGATCAGCCGCGACGATCTCGGCACAACGCGTAAAGCCCCGCTTTTAGAGCTGCCGGATCGCCCGGCGGTCGCCGCCACAATCTACGGGACGATTCCTGCCGGGGCGGCGCCCGTCGCGCAGGCTCTCTGCCCGAACTGCGGCAGCCGCCTCCCCGTGGGCAGCCAGGCCTGCCCGGTGTGCCATCGCAGCCTGGTCGCGCCGACGATTGCCGCGCCCCTTCCGGCCGCGGTTCCACCCCCCGCGGCAAAGAGCAAGCCCAAATGGCTGGCGATTCTCCTGATCGGGCTGGCCGGCTGTATCGTTGTTGGCGTATGCGGGATCGGAGGCTGGTTCGCTGCAATGCAGCTCGCCGGATCGGGCGTTACCCTGCCCGAGCTGGCATTCCTCCTCACCAAAACCCCCACCGCCTCGCCCACCTCGACCCCAACTCCCACACTGACCTCCACGATTACGTTACCCCCCACCACAACGCCATCCTCCACCCCAACCCTCACGGCTACCCTCACTCCAACGCACACGCCTACGGTTACGCTCACGCCGACCGTCACCCGCACGCCCACTGTCACCCGCACACCCACCGCCACCAACGTTCCGGTCGCCATCGCCCCCTGCATCAGCTATTACGACCGGACGAACACGGCGCTCAAGCTGGCCTGCCAGAGCGGCGATGATTGGACGGTGCAGACGGTGGACAATGATGGTGACGTTGGGCAATACACCTCGCTCGTCTTCGACACGCTGGGCAACCTGCACATCAGCTATTACGACCAGGGGAACGATGGTTTGAGGTACGCCTATTTCGACGGTTCACAATGGCGCATCAGCAAGATATTCGTCGGCGGCAGCAGCGGCAAGTTCACCTCACTGGCATTGGACAGCCAGAACCGCCCCGCCATCAGCTATTACGACAGCGCTCAAGGGGCAATTGCGTATTCCTACGCCTCCGGCGGCGATTGGTTTACCGGAATCGTAGACAACGTTGGCTATGCTTATTCCGCGAAGGAAGATTTTACATCCTCGCTGGTGTTCGACCGGCAGGACAACCCGCTGATTTCATATTTTGACAACGACAATGGCGATCTGAAGCTTGCCCGCCGGGTGGGAGGAAACTGGCAGATCGAGACCATTGATGCCTCGAACCGCGTGGGAATCCAGAACTCGTTAGCGCTCGATGCCAGCGGGAATCCCGCGGTGAGCTACTTCGACGAGAGCGGCGGCAGCCTGAAATATGCCCATTGGACGGGCGGCGCCTGGGCGGTGGAAGTGGTGGACAAAACCCAGGAGGTGGGAGAATACACTTCATTGGTTTTCGACAAACAGGGATTTCCCCACATCAGCTATTTCGACGAAGACGGCGACAACCTCAAATACGCCCACTGGAACGGCAGCCGGTGGGTGGTGAACTATGTAGACACCGGTAAAACGGTGGGCGTTTACACCTCGATTGCGCTGGACGAAGCCGGTCATCCATACATCAGTTATTACGATCTGACCAACGGTAACCTGAGGCTGGCAAATTGGACCGGTACAGCATGGAATATCTTTACCCCAGATCGCAGCGGCGATGTGGGGTTGTTTACGTCTATTGCATTTTTGATGCAGTATTGACCCCTCAATTTCAGAAAAAGGCGATTTTGGTGTGATGAAGCGGCTGCACCGCTTCGTCACACCAAAATCGCCTTTTTCTTTCACCATTACCCCCCGCGGCGTTTCTGGCCCCGTGAATAGTGTGAGCGCCCGCCGCTGCGGCGCTGATCGCCAGAACGCTTCGGGCTGCTCGCGCGCCGCGCCGCAGGCGATGGTTCATCCGATGCAAGCGGAACTACCGGCGCGTGGAAGGTTTCTTGATAGAAATCATCCAGCAGCATAGCCAGCAGCTCGGATTCTTCGCTCTCGCTCAGGCTGTGCGCCAGGGGCAGGAAGCGCGCCATTCGCTCCGTCTGCAAGCGGTCGCGATTGCGCAGGCGCGCCTCCAATAACGTGATGATCCTTTCGGAGACAATGCGCTCGACATCCTCGTCGCCGGGCAGGGGGCGCTCCAGCAGGTTGATGCCAAAACGCTTGCCGATCCGTTTCAGGGCAGAGCCTTCGGCGGGGTTGACCAATGAGATTGCGGTACCGGTGCCTCCCGCCCGCCCGGTGCGCCCGGCGCGATGGATATAAGCCTCGGCGTCTTCAGGCGGCTCATATTGGATAACGTGCGACAACTCGGGTAAATCAATCCCGCGCGCCGCCACGTCAGTCGCCACCAGAAACCGCAGAGTCCCCTGGCGCACCCGTTCCATCACTTTTTCGCGGGCAGCCTGAGACAGATCAGAGGTCAACTCATCGGCGTCGTAGCCGAACCGCTGGAGCACCACTGTCACATAATCCACCCGCACCTTCGTATTGCAGAAAATCAAGGCCGAGAGTGGGTTTTCGACCTCGATGATCCGCACCAGGCTGCGATCTTTATCCATTCCCGGCACGTTGTAAAATACGTGTTCGACTTCGGTTACGTGGATGTGATCGCTGCTCAGGTTGAGCACGCCGGGCTGGCTCAGGAATTGGTTCGCCAGCCGGATGACCTGGGGCGGAAAAGTGGCCGAAAACATGAACGTGGTGACGTGGGATTCAGGCAGGTAAGACTGTACGCGGCGCATATCCGGGTAAAAACCCATCGAGAGCATCCGGTCGGCTTCGTCGAAGATCAGGAATTTCAAGCGGTCTAACGACATGGATCGCCGCAGCAGGTGATCGAGAACGCGCCCCGGTGTGCCGATGACGATGTGCGCCCCGGCTTTGAAAGCGGCCATTTGCTCGCCGTAACCGACGCCGCCGTAAACTGCTACGCTGCGCACCTGAGTGCCGCGGCCTAAAATTTCGGCTTCGGTGGCAACCTGTTGGGCCAATTCGCGGGTGGGAACAAGCACCAGGGCTTGCGTCTCTCGCAAGCGGGGATTGACCATTTCCAGCACCGGCAGCAGGTAAGCGCCGGTCTTGCCGCTGCCCGTGCGCGATTGCACCATCATGTCACGCTGTGCGAAAAGATAGGGCAGCGCTTTAGCCTGTACGGGCATCAACTCCGTCCAACCGGCCTCGGCTGCCCCCAGGCGCAGCTTTTCGGGCAGGTCGGCGAGAGTCGCCAGGGGATATTCGCTTTTTGTGGACGGCTCGGCTGGCGATTCCACACCCGAGCGGGGCGGCTCATTAGGTTGAGAACCGGTTTCTTCGACCGATTCACCGGTTGTATTGACTTCAGATTCTTCCATTCATAGCTCCATTCTTTGGATCTCCCGCCTTCGGCAGGAAACATCCCGGATTTGGGGGGTCATCCTGTTGGAAACGGAAAAGCCCATTCTATTAATCTACAAGTATTGTAGCACAGCCGGCTAATTGATGGATGAATTAGGGAATTAACCCACCGGATAGTCAGCAGCTTTGCCAGGGTAACCGACCATAAGCGCCATCCCCGCCAGCGCAGCCCTGCCAGACGAATTTCCCCAGCCAGCCAAATTGGCGGCGCAGCTTTGCAGGTCATCCCCGCCGGCGACGATGGCGTCCAGCGCCCGGATCAGCCGTTCGTCGGCTTGAGATTGGCTGGCGCATTCGATCAGGTTGGCGGCAAGGGTGGTGGTTTTTGCGTAAGCCAGCGGGAGGATGGTCTGGTTCAACCGGATCACGTCCCAGCCCGGGGCGATCGCCTCCCCCCATCGGTTGAGCGCCAGCAGCAGCCCGAGGGTGACATCGTCGCCGGCGGGAGTCAGTCCCCTCCCCAATCCGAGAAGATTTCCAATGGCAGCGGCAACCGCTTGCGGGTCACGTGTCGCCAGGTTTCGCTGAAATCGTTCGAGATGGGCAGAAATTTCATCGTCCATCGGGGCCTGTTCGAAAATGCTCAACCGTTCCGCCCGCCGGGCGTGAGATAGATCAGCCGGGGGTGTGGGTGGCGCTTCCCAGGTTGATGCGTCACGGATGCTGATGACTGTACCCGATGAGGGGGCATTATCTGGGTTCGAGAGAAAATGAATTATCGAGCCGACCGCCACCTGTTGGGGCCGCTTACCCAGGTTGAGCGTCAGCGGCCCGCGGTGAGTTTCGAGCGACAGGAATATCACCCAGTCATTATCCAGCCGTCCGAAGAAACCTTTCGAGGTGATACCAATGATCGAAGCTGTTCGGTTGGATGAAATCAGCCGCCGAGCGATACTCCCAATATTTGTGACGGCAATTGTCTGGGCCATGCAAGGTGTGGTTATTATTGGAGCAGGAGGCCGTTTATTTGATCGGCGGGCGTTATCTGGTTGCTGCCGGGTTCGAATAGGCCATTGTCACGGGCGCAGTAGTAGAGTTTCATCCAACGCTGGATGCCTTTGCGGATGCGTTCGTCGGCGGCGCGTCGAATAGCCAGTTGGCCCTCGAAACGGGTCAATATCCGCCTGCGCTGCCAAAAATATAGACCGTAGAAGACTGCCAGCACGGCCAGAACCGGGACAGTGGCGCCCGGCTGGCTGCTGAGGATGCCGTACAGGAAGATGGGAGCGACCAGGCTGAAGACGATAACCACCATGTCAGGGTGGATGGGGCGAACCGGGGCTTGTTTGCCCGAGGATGGCGGCGACAATCGTTTGCTGAGGGCGTGTAATTGAGCGTGCGGCAGATCCGTCAGCCAGGCCGCGATGCGGTTGGAATCTTGTGGGTCGAGCGGCTTGCGGTTGATCCCGACGAGGTAGATGGTGCTGGCTTTCTCGACCTGATCCGTTTGATTGCACTGGGGGCATTGCGGTGGATTGGACATAGGCGCTCTCTTTCGATGGAAGCCGGTTACTTGAATCCCCAGCTAAAAGCGACGATCCCGGCGGCGGTGGGAATCCACCAATACGACTGCACCGCGGGGAGCGGGATGATATGACCATAGAGCAGCAAACCTGCCAGAACGGCCAGAGCGCCTATCCCGGCGATGATCCAATCCCAGCGGTTCGAACTCAGGATGGCGTACTTTTTTGTGAAACTCTCGTCTTTGCTCGAAGCCCCTTTTTTCTTTTTTCCGCTGGTGGGCGCCGGCTGCGCCAGGCGTTTTATCCGCTGGCGCTGGATGATAATCAGCCGTAAGTAGAAAACCAGGGCTGCCGCTACAACAACGACCAAGCCGATATCGAGTTTCATAATGCCTATCCTTTGTATCATTTCAATAAAACGGGGGGAAGTGGGGTGTTTTGGGCGGGTCTGAGCAATTACTCGGTGTGATGATATTCTTGAGGGTAAATATAC